>JAJFIJ010000297.1 GCA_021775105.1 Rhodospirillales bacterium
CCTTTTCACTAACCGCATTGAACCCGAGACCCGGCGGCAGCATCAGGCCTTTTTGCGAACAACTGACGGTCACATCGACACCCCATTCATCATGGCGGTGATCGATGGACGCCAGCGATGAAATGGTATCGACAAAAAACAATGCCGGATGACCGGCTGCATCAATCGCCTTGCGAACCGCGCTGACATTGGACGCAACGCCGGTCGATGTTTCATTATGCACCATGCAGACGGCCTTGATTTCGTGGCTCTTGTCTTCCGCCAGACGAGCTTCGACAGCATCCACCGGAACACCACGACGCCAGTCACCGGCAACAAATTCCGCATCGAGCCCAAGACGCCCCGCCAGCTCGCACCACAGACTGGCGAACTGCCCCGTTTCAAACATCAGCACCTTGTCTCCCGGTGACAGCGTATTGACCATCGCCGCTTCCCAAGCACCGGTTCCGGACGACGGATAGACGATTACAGGGCCATCGGTTTTGAAAATCGGTTTCAGGTCTTCCAGTATCCCTTTCGACAGCACGCCGAAATCAGGCCCCCGGTGATCCATGGTCGGGCGGTCGATGGCGCGAAGAATTCTGTCCGGCACGTTGCTTGGTCCGGGAATCTGTAAAAAGTGTCGTCCGCTGCGAAACGTCATAAGCCGGTTCCTCTGTTTGAATGGCTGCTGGAAAAATTCCAGAATTGAATGATGCGCATTATGAATTCATTTTATTTTCAATGCAACAGCAATTTTTTGGCTAAAATTAGCTTATTTTTCAATAAATTCCTGAAGATCGGATAACTGTTATTGTATTTTGAATTCATTTTGCTATGATTTGTGCCCACCTAATATTATCGGAATCACATCATGAGCACACCCGCCCACGTTCAGGGGAAACATAAGGCCCGCATCGGTGACAGCGCGCTGGCCAGTCGCTTGAAATCCGAAATCGAGGGTGAGGTGCTGTTCGATGCTTTCAGCCGCGGACGCTATTCGACGGACGCTTCGGTTTACCAGATTGAACCGATCGGCGTCGCCGTTCCGAAAACGTCAGAAGATATTACCCGGATTATCCAGATCGCCGATGATCAGGGCGTTCCCGTCCTGCCCCGTGGCGGTGGCACATCGCAATGCGGGCAAACTGTCGGCGAAGCGCTGGTCGTCGATGTCTCCAAACACCTGAACAGCATGACGAATCTCGATATCGATAACCGTTCCGTCCGGGTCGAGCCGGGTCTGGTACTTGATCATCTGAATGGTGCCCTTAAACCACACGGTCTGTGGTTTCCGGTTGACGTCTCGACCTCAAGCCGCGCCACATTGGGCGGCATGACCGGCAACAACAGTTGTGGCGCGCGTTCGATCCGCTACGGCACCATGCGCGACAATGTTCGTGCCATCGACGCCATCCTGGCTGATGGCAGCGCCATGCATTTTGGCGAAGTGTCATCGAACGCAGGCATTGCCAACCTGTTGCCGCCACAAAGAGAACTGGTCGAAAATCTGCTCGGCATTGGCCGGGCACGCGAACAGGATATTCGCGGCGGGTTTCCGGATCTGATGCGCCGGGTTGGTGGCTACAATGTCGACGCCCTGATTCCCGACGGTGCCCCCAAAGGGACATGGGCCAACGCCACCGTGAACACCCTCTACCCGCATCCCAACCTTGCCCACCTGCTGGTTGGCTCGGAGGGAACGCTGGCGTTTTCAACTGATATTCAACTTGATCTGCAACCGCTTCCCGAAAACAAGGTTCTCGGCGTATGTCATTTCCCGACTTTTCATGAAGCTATGGCCTCGACCCGGCATATCGTCAAGCTGGCGCCTGCTGCGGTCGAACTGGTTGACCGCACAATGGTCAATCTCGCCCGCGACATCCCGATTTTCCGGGCGACGGTAGATAAGTTTGTCCGCGGCGAACCGGGTGCCCTTTTGCTGGTCGAATTTGCCGGTGACGAACTTGAAGATCAGCTTCGGGATTTGAAGCGGCTGGTTGAACTGATGGGCGATCTCGGCTTCGCCAATAGCGTTGTCGAAGCCATCGATCCGGGATTTCAGAAAGCCGTCTGGGAAGTTCGGAAATCCGGCCTCAACATCATGATGTCCATGAAGGGCGACGGCAAACCGATTTCGTTTATTGAAGATTGCGCCGTGCGGCTTGAGGACCTCGCTGACTTTACATCACGCCTGACCGATGTGTTTCATAAACACAATACCGAAGGCACCTGGTACGCCCACGCTTCCGTTGGTTGCCTGCATGTCCGCCCGGTGATCAACCTGAAAAATGACCTCGGCGCAAAACAAATGCGTGAAATCGCCGAGGAAGCTTTTGCCATGGTCCGTGAATACAAGGGCTCGCACTCCGGCGAACATGGCGACGGGCTGGTCCGGTCGGAATTTCACGAAGCTATGTTCGGCTCGGCCATGGTCGATATTTTCAAAGACGTCAAACAGGCCTTCGACCCGGCGACCCTTATGAATCCCGGCAAAATTGTCGACCCGCCAAAAATGGACGACCGCAACCTGTTTCGGTTCAAACCGGGTTATCAAACCGACCAACGCCAGACCGCCTATGACTGGTCGGCGTGGGGCGGGTTCGCCGGTGCGGCGGAAATGTGCAACAACAACGGCGCCTGCCGCAAACGCGATGCCGGTGTCATGTGCCCATCGTTCAGGGCGACAAATGACGAACGCCACCTGACCCGCGGGCGAGCCAATACACTTCGGCTTGCCTTGTCCGGGCAGCTTGGTGAAGACGCGCTGACGTCCGATGAGATGTATGAGACCATGAAATTATGTGTCAGCTGCAAGGGCTGCAAACGTGAATGCCCGACCGGCGTCGACATGGCAAAAATGAAAACCGAATTTCTGTATCATTATCGCAAGCGACACGGGTTGCGGCTGTTCGACAAGCTGGTCGCCTACCTTCCGCGTTACGCACCGATGGCATCGAGATTGAGCTGGTTACTGAATCTCAGAAACGTTGTCCCGGGTGCGGCCAGACTTGGTGAAATTCTTACCAGGATGAGCGCCCGGCGAGACCTTCCGCAATGGTCCGGAAGTCCGTTCTCGACTGATGAGGCCGACGAACTGGTATTGCCCGATGATGCCCCCGAAGTCGTGCTGTGGGCCGATACCTTCAACACTTATTTCGAGCCGGAAAATACGCGCGCCGCGCTTCGCGTCCTGACCGCCGCCGGGTACCGCGTTCATCTGGCAAAACCAAAAGACGGCGGCAGGCCGCTCTGTTGCGGGCGGACATTCCTTACTGCCGGGCTGATCGACGAGGCCCGCACGGAAGCTGGGCGCATGCTCGACTCGCTTGCAGAATTTGCCAAACGGGGCATACCTGTCATCGGCCTGGAACCATCATGCCTGTTCTCGCTCAGGGATGAGTTGCAAGACATCCTGCCGGGTGCCGCCAGCGAACATCTTGCCGAACAATCGGTTCTGCTGGAAGAATTTCTGGCGGCGGAAGCGGATGCGGGCAGACTTGATCTGAAACTGAATGCCATCAATGGCAACAAAATCATGCTGCACGGCCACTGCCACCAGAAAGCCTTTGATGCCATGGAGGCTGTGGAAACCACGCTGAACCTTATTCCTGATCTTGACGTGGACGTGATCGAAAGCAGTTGCTGCGGCATGGCGGGTGCCTTCGGATACGATGCCGACAATCAGGATGTCTCCATGACAATGGGGGAGATGAGTCTGTTCCCCGCCGTCCGCAAGGCAGATAAAACCACACCGATTGTCGCCGATGGAACCAGTTGTCGCCATCAGATTACCGATGGCACGGGTCGCACGGCGCAACATGTCGCCCGCATTCTGGATCAGGCACTTGCCGACGAAGGGGAAAAATGATGGACCCACAAGATAATGTCGTCGAAATCAATTCCGGGAACCCTCCCAAACGCACAACGCTTCATGAAGAGATTGCCGGCTTTTTGCGCCAGATGATTTTCGATGGTGAACTGGAGGACGGCATCCGGGTGCCGGAAAAGGCATTGTGTGAGCGCTTCGATATCTCACGCACGCCCCTTCGCGAAGCCCTGAAAGTGCTGGCCAACGAAGGATTGATCACACTGCTTCCCAACAGGGGGGCGCGGGTGTCGACGTTAACGCCGGAAGATATCGACGAGGTTTTCCCGATCATGGGTGCGCTTGAATCTGTCGCCGGTGAAATGGCAGCCACTGCTATTTCTGATGAAGGCATAGCCGAAATTCGCGCACTTCATTATCAGATGGCGCTTCATCATACGCGCAAGGAACGGCTTGAATATTTCGCGCTCAATCAGAAAATTCATGAGCATATTTTGAAGGCGGCCGGCAACCCGACCTTGACGCAGATGTATAAAACCCTGTCCGGACGTATCCGCCGCGCCCGCTACATTGCCAATATTTCTCAAAGTCGATGGGATCAGGCCATGCAGGAGCATGAGGTCATCCTCCGTATCCTTGGCGAACGGGACGGTCCGCGGCTTGGCGAACTGCTTAAAACCCACCTGCTCAACAAACGCGAAGCCATCAAATCGGCGATCCGCGAAAACGACGTTTCCTGAATTAATGTGCGCAATTGTGATGGCCGTCACTTTGTTGCCGTAATCTTCTGTTACAACCTGATCTATCAGTTGGATATTCAGTTATTACAGGTTGGTTATGCACAAAACGTTCACTTTTATTTCCGATGTCGCCCGGCTTCTGGGCCTGCGCGACTCAAGTCGTCAGGTTGTATTCCGCATCCCTCCTTCCGCACGTTAGAGCATATCTCTCTTATTCAGATTCACTGAGATCGGTTTTCCGGCGCTCCGGACATCGTCAGGTCGTGCTTGCGATACACCCGCATCGCGGCGCCCGCTCTTCCTTGCCGGTGAACCGGGGCGCGTGTCTCAGTGAATCTGAATAAGGGAGACATGCTCTAATCACAGCAGATCACATCCACGACAATCGTTCGATCTTCGATTGACGGTTCGGCGCGTTCCGCTGATATACTACGGCAACTAACGTGTGGGGTATTATGGAACGGTTACTGCAGTTTATTCTCGGCGAAAAACACGAAGGCGCGCTGCCTGCCCGTGTTCAGGAAACCATTGCCCGCCAGCAACAGGATGGTGAAAAGCTGATTGGCTGGGTCCAACTGACCATCGTCATCACTTTCTCTACTTTATATGCGATCTCGCCAAAAACCGGCGCCCACGCCATGTTTCAACCGGTGCCCTGGGCGATTTCACTATATGGGTTGTTCACCGTCATTCGATTGGTCAGCGCCTACAAAAATTTCCTGCCAAAATGGTTGCTGGTCGGGTCCGTTATCATGGATATGGGATTGCTGATGTTCCTGATCTGGAGCTTTCACATCCAGTATGAACAGCC
>JAJFIJ010000298.1 GCA_021775105.1 Rhodospirillales bacterium
TCGGCCAGGCCCTCGGCTTCGGTCAGGTCCATTTTGCCGTTCTCGAACGCCCGGCGGGTAAATTCACCGGGTTCCGCCAGGCGATAACCGTCGAGCTTGCCAAGCGCGCCGAGAACCCCGGCAACCACAGAGCGCCCGCCATGAACGTGCAGCTCGACAACGTCTTCGCCGGTAAAGCTGTTCGGGCCGGGGAACCAGATCAGCAACCCGTCATCCAGCTTTTCCAGGGTCTCCGGATCGGTCAGGCAGACTCGTGTCGCCTGTCGGGGCAGGGGAGAAATCGCGCAGAGATCGTCGAGCACTCGCGCCGCAGCATCGCCGGACACTCTGATCACAGCAATTCCGGCGCGTCCGACGGCCGTGGCGGGGGCAAATATGGTTCCTGTTTTCATTATCTTTTTGAAACGTTTAATAAATCACATCATGCAGGGGGTCCGTATCTATAGACCTACAAATTGTGGATGTTTTCATAAATCCTCAAGCCCTTGAATCGACTCGTTGAATCATCCTCGATTCGACTCCGGTTCATTTCATCCAGTCGAATCGCTGTCGACCCGATGAGGGTTTCAGCCCTTTTCTTCGCCCGGTCCTGATCCGGCGGCTTTGCCCATCTGGGAAAAGAACATCTGCTGGAGCTGCTCAAACCCCTGAAGACTGGCCGGCAGCCACGTTTTGAACAGGCTTTCCGGGTCCATGGCGGCGAGGTTGGTGCGCATGCGCTCTTCAACCTCGGCCATCATCGTCTCCTGCATGGGTTTTACATCCGGCAATCCGAGAAAAGCCCGCGCCTCTTCTGGTGTGCAATCAATATCGAAGTTAATCTTCATTTTATCAATTCCTTGTGTTGGCCATTCCCAGTGTGCGTAATTCCTAATGTTGGCAGCTCTTAATGTTGGCAATTTTCGGGCAAATGCCGAGAATATGTATTGTCTTCCTACAGGATCATTCCAAACTAAGTAAAGAATACTTCTTCCTCGCCAACCGGCCCATCCTAACCCAAGAGTACCGAATGACCCATAATCGTCTTGCCGAAGAGACCAGCCCCTATCTTCTGCAACATCAGGACAATCCCGTGCACTGGTACGCCTGGGGTGAAGAGGCCATGGCCGCGTCCAGAGACCAGAACAAACCGATCCTGCTGTCGATCGGTTATGCGGCCTGTCACTGGTGCCATGTCATGGCCCACGAAAGTTTCGAAAATCCGGACGTCGCGGCCTTGATGAACGACCTGTTTATCAACATCAAGGTCGACCGCGAAGAACGCCCGGATATCGATCATGTCTATCAGTCCGCCCTGCAAATGATGGGCGAGCAGGGCGGCTGGCCGCTGACCATGTTCCTGACGCCGGACGGTGAGCCATTCTGGGGCGGCACCTATTTTCCGTCGACGCCGAAATATGGCCGGGCCGGTTTCCCACAAATCCTCGAGCAGCTCTCCAGTACCTATCAGTCTGACACCGAACGGGTGTCCCAAAATGTCGCCGCGCTGCGAGAGGGTTTGAAGAACATTGGCGACCCGGATGGCGGCGGCACGCTGAGCGACGACATGTTCGAGCGCGCCGCCACGGGCCTGCTTCGCATGGTCGACACCCACAAGGGCGGCACCCAGGGCGCGCCAAAATTTCCCCAGCCCTCACTGTTCGGTTTTCTCTGGCGGGCGTATCGCCGGAGCGACTCATCGGCCTTTCGCGACGCCGTGACGCTAACCCTTGATCACCTCTGTCAGGGCGGTATCTACGATCATCTGGGCGGCGGGTTTTCGCGCTACTCGACAGACGAGGTCTGGCTCGCTCCGCATTTCGAAAAAATGCTCTACGACAACGCCCTGCTGATCGAGCTGATGACCGAGGTCCACAAACACACCCAATCAAACCTTTACGAAACCCGCATTCGTGAAACCATCAACTGGCTCCTGAAAGACATGATGAACGGCACCGGGCCTGATGATGAAACGCCGCGCGCCTTCGCCAGTGCTTATGATGCGGACAGTGAGGGCGAGGAGGGCAAGTTTTACGTCTGGACAGAATCCGAGATCGACGGCCTGCTTGGCCCGGCGGCAGAAAAATTCAAGGCCGTTTACGATGTGACGCCGTATGGCAACTGGGAAGGCAACACCATCCTCAACCGCTCCGCCAGCCTTGAGCTGCTGGACGACGCCGAAGAAACCATCCTTCGAAATGCCCGGCTCAACCTGTTGTCTGTTCGCGATAAACGGATCTGGCCGCAACGCGACGACAAGGTTCTGACCGACTGGAACGGGATGATGGTCTCGGCCCTGGTTCAGGCCTCCATCCGCCTCGATGAACCAAGCTGGATGATGGCCGCAGAAACGGCTATTGACTTCGTCCGTGATCATCTGACCCAAAACGGTCGCTTGCTGCATTCCTGGTGCGCCGGGTCTGCCCGTCACCCGGCAACGCTTGATGATTATGCCAACATGGCGCGCGCCGCCCTGTTGCTTCATCAGGCCAGCGGCGCCGACCCCTACCTTCAGCAGGCCCGGAGCTGGGTCGACATTCTGAATCTGCACTACTGGGACGCCGACAAGGGCGGGTATTTTCTCAGCGCTGACGATACCGGCGACGTCATTGTCAGGCCCAAGACGTGTCAGGACAATGCCGTGCCGCCCGGTAACGGCGTGATGCTGGATGTACTGGCCCGGCTGTTTTACCTGACCGGCGAAGCGGCCTACCTCACACGCGCCGAAAAACTGATCCGGGCGATGACGCCAACCGATCCCAGGGCGTCGTTCTACAGCCTGACCCTGCTATCGGGGTATGATATTCTGACCCGCGCCGTTCAGGTTGTTATTGTTAAAACCGGTGACCAGACCAAAGACCCCGATCAATCTTCCTTGATGCGCAAGGCCGCTCTCAAATCACCCGCCCGCAATCTGGTCCTGACCGTGCTCGCCGACGGCACGGCACTTCCCGCCAGTCACCCGGCCAGCGGCAAAACTGCGGTTGATAGCACGTGCACGGCCTATGTCTGTGTCGGCACAACCTGCGGCCTGCCGATAACGTCTGTCGACGCTCTGACGGCCGCCTTGCGGGAGGTCGCCTGAGGCCGATGTCGTTTTATGCGCTCAGCCTGCCGAGCCCGGTCGGCACCCTGACCCTGTTTGCCAATGATCAGGCGCTGAATGTCGTCGAGTGGGGACGCGGCCCCGACGCCCCGACATCGCCGCTGCTGGACGAGGCAGCCAGACAGCTGAGCGCCTATTTCGACGGCAGGCTGGAAACCTTCGACCTGCCGCTTGATCCGCAGGGAACCGACTTTCAGCGCGCGGTGTGGTTCGAGATGGCGCGTATCCCCTACGGCGAAGTCAGAACCTATGGAGACCTGTCCGATCACCTGACATCGAGCGCACGGGCCGTTGGCGGGGCCTGTGGGGCCAATCCAATCCCGATCATCCTGCCGTGCCATCGTGTCGTCGGCGCGCATGGCAAAATGACCGGCTTTTCCGGCGGCACCGGAGTCGAAACCAAAATCCAGCTGCTGACCCTGGAAGGCGCCCATCAGCCGGAGCCGGACCTGTTCGACTGATGGCCGAGCGGAACGCGGTCCATAAATTCAACAGACCTGTGCCCCGGTTCCTCTTGCGCCGCAATCGACAAATCACCACAATATCGACAAGCCAAAACCAATCTGAAGCACGGGAGAGATCATCATGAGCATGGCCATTCGCATTCACCAGACCGGTGGCGCCGACGTCCTTAAATGGGAAGACCGCGACGTTGGCAGTCCGGCACCCGGCGAAGTCAAAATCCGCCACGCCGCCGTCGGCCTCAATTTTATCGATGTCTATATGCGCACCGGCCTTTATCCGGTGACGGACTTTCCCTTTACCCTTGGCATGGAAGGCAGCGGCGTTGTTGAGGCCGTTGGCGACGGTGTAGACGGGTTCAGTGTTGGTGAGCGCGTTGCCTACCCGATGAACCCCGGCGCCTATGCTGAAGAACGTGTCGTCCCGGCGGCGCGGGTTGTCAAAATTCCGGACGGCATTTCAGACAACGAAGCGGCGGCGATGATGCTGAAGGGCATGACGGCGCAGTATCTTTTGCGCCGGACTTATCGGGTTCAGCCGGGCGACAATATCCTGCTTTACGCAGCGGCGGGTGGCGTCGGACTTATTCTCAGCCAATGGGCCAAACATCTGGGTGCCACCGTCATCGGCTGTGTCGGTTCGGAAGAAAAGGGGGCGCTTGCCAAAGCCAACGGTTGCGATCACACGATCCTCTATCGTGATGAAAATGTCGCCGAACGGGTCAGGGACCTTACGAACGGGGAGGGCGTCGCGGTTGCCTATGACTCCATCGGCAAGGCGACCCTTGAAAGCTCCCTCGACTCACTGAAGCCATTCGGTACGTTTGTTACCTTCGGCAATGCGTCCGGCCCGATCACCGACTTCAATCCCGGCGTCCTCGCCGCCAAAGGCTCACTTTATCTGACCCGGCCGACGCTGGCGACCCACACCGCGACCCGCGACCTTCTGGAAGACAGCGCCAATGAATTGTTCGACGTGGTCTCCGGCGGTCATGTCAAAATCAATATCGGCCAGACCTACGCCCTGTCGGACACGGCGAAAGCCCACGAAGACCTCGAGGGTCGTAGGACAACGGGGTCGACGGTGCTGTTGCCCTGATGGAATCGATTGGGTAACGGTTTTTAATCGATTCGAATAAAAACCCGAAGGAAGTCCCGACGCAGAGGCGCAGGCCGAAAAGGCGTGTTGTGTTAGCTGGGCGCGTTGCATGAGGTCGGGCAAGCTCACTCCGCCAATGCTTAGGGGTCCATTAAACAGAATTTCAACAAACAGGGCTGTCCCGTCCAGAACGAAAAGTGCCGGTAATGTTGATGGCATGTCCTGACGCTCTTATTGAGACAATTATCGGTGGTTTTGTGTATCAAGACATGTGCGAATTTTATCTGAAATTGGTGAAAAAGGCAAAAATACAGAGCGTTGAATTTCAGAGATGTCGACCTCATGTATTCATTGAGGACTTGAGACGGTGATCATTTAAGGTTGATTGATTGAATATCATCCACAGAACTGTCCACAGCAAAGGGTTTACATTGGGTAATTCGTTCTGCTAAGTTCTTGTTATAGCGTCTTGAATCAGTACGGTCATATTAGATGCCGTACGGTATGACGTTAAACCTTGCTAGGGGCTGGTGGTGGATTTTTCAATCCAGACGCGGCGCTAATGGCGAAAAGAGAATTTAAAATTTGGAATCGCATTGATGATCACTGGGGATCTGACTAGGCGGATGCGCGGCCCCAGGGATGTGCATGACCTCACTGTATGTTGTGATTTTAAGATTTTATTTTCACAATATCTGGTATAGTTGGGCGATTCGCAATAGAATCGGACAAGTTTTGAGGGGGAATTTTTAATGGCAGCAGAAAGAGTGATGACCACAGAACCCACAATGACTTTGGAAGAGCAGAAAGACTTTTTCAATAAAGTTTACACAAAAGATACGTTGGCTGCCGGTGGTATGAAAGCCACTAGGCCCAATACCAGCAAACGATGGAACAGCAAAGGTGAGGCCGCGCTCTGCGAGGAAAACGCGGATGCTGCGGTTGCTGCAGGAGACGAGGCTGTGAAATTGTTGGCGCGCAGGAAGACGCGCAAAAAATAGCGCTTTCAATCTAAGGATCAAATATTATTTGACGCCCCTAGCGCGTCAGAGTCGGGGGAACTCGCAATAATAAAACGAAATATAAAGCCAGACTGGACGCCGCCTACTACAGCTGAAGTCCGAAAACGATTCCTTTTTCTGTATCGACAAGCCACAACCTTCATAAATGCACAAAATCGTCTACACGCCAGCTATCGGCTTCAATTAGATCCAGTTGTCCTTGTCGGAGTGGCAAAAAGCGCTGTTGATGATATTTGGCGGTACAAAGCCTATCATCTCAACAAACGTGACGGACTGTCGGATGTCATAAAAAGGTCGGCCTATTTTACTAAATGGATCGTTAGACATCGGCCTATTTTCCATGTGCGTACAACAGGCTTGAAGGTTGCTTTTGATGAGGAAGACGCATCGTTATTTATCAATGAGATCTTTGCCTTTCATTACCTGTCATTGAACATGATAGCCTACGATTTGAAATACAAACAACTCATGGTAAATGCTGAATTTGCTTCAAATATTCTATATGATTTGCATTACCGGCGAATGTCCGGTGACGCATTAATCCACATCTATAATATTATTCGAAACGGTGCGACTGGCGAGTCGGTCGTGGAGAGAGCCGTTAACTTAAAGGGCGAGATTGTCATTTAGTCAGTCCATTAATTTCATACGAAACCAAAAGATTTTCCCGCTTTGGCAGGCTTTTTCATGACGGTCCTTCAGGGCCGTATTTGTTGGAGAATAGGAACAGCTGGATTCATCGAAGTCGGCGATGGCAGCTCCGTTGGCCGGCGAAATAATGTCCGGCGGATATGGTGCGGCAAAATTATCGGGAACAAATATAATCAAAGAGGCACTCAAGCGGACAAAAGCGTTGGCACCGATTGCTATGGGAACGGGCAGGGCGCTATCGAGGGGGCCAGATATACCTGAGTCCTTAACTTTACCGCAAAGCCACGTTCGCAGACGAAACTTCCTGCTCCGGTTTTGCTTTGTTTTTCGCAAATGCGTCGGCGCGGCATTACGACCACTTGGGATTTGCTTTATTTGGCCGCAAAGTCACGTTCGCGGATGAAGCCATCCGCTCCGGTTTTGCTCTAACTATTCATCGAATCAAAGAAGTCATCGTTGTTCTTCGAGTGTTTGAGCTTGTCGAGCAGGAAGTCCATCGCATCGGTGACGCCCATCGGCATGAGAATGCGGCGCAGCACGTACATTTTCGACAGCGTGCCCTGATCGACAAGCAGCTCTTCCTTGCGCGTCCCGGACTTGGTGATGTCGATACCAGGCCAGGTGCGGCGGTCGGTCAGTTTGCGATCAAGGATGATTTCGGAGTTGCCGGTGCCCTTGAATTCTTCGAAAATCACCTCATCCATGCGGGACCCGGTATCGATCAGCGCCGTTGAAATAATCGTCAGCGAACCGCCTTCTTCGATATTACGGGCCGCGCCGAAGAACCGTTTCGGGCGTTGCAGGGCGTTGGCATCGACACCACCCGTCAGCACTTTGCCGGACGACGGCACGACGGTATTGTAGGCACGCGCCAGTCGGGTGATCGAATCCAGCAGGATGACGACGTCGCGTTTGTGTTCGACCAGACGTTTGGCTTTCTGGATCACCATTTCCGTGACCTGTACGTGGCGCGTCGCCGGTTCATCGAAGGTCGAGCTGATCACTTCACCCATGACCGAACGCGACATGTCGGTGACTTCTTCCGGGCGCTCATCGATCAGCAGGACAATCAGATAACATTCCGGATGGTTGGCGGCGATGGACTGGGCAATATTTTGCAGCATCACGGTTTTACCGGTCCGTGGCGGCGCGACAATCAGGGCCCGCTGGCCTTTGCCGATCGGCGTAATCAGGTCAAGAACACGGGACGTCGGGTCTTTCAGCTCCGGATCCTGAATTTCCATGTTCAGGCGTTCATCCGGATAGAGCGGTGTGAGGTTATCGAAATTGATCCGGTGGCGGACATCGCCAGGATCGGCAAAATTGACCATATTGATCTTCAGCAGGGCAAAATACCGCTCGCCCTCTTTTGGCGACCTGATCTGGCCCTCAACCGTATCTCCGGTCCGGAGACTGAAGCGGCGGATTTGACTGGGCGAGACATAAATATCATCCGGCCCCGGCAGATAATTTGATTCCGGACTTCTGAGGAAGCCGAACCCGTCCTGCAACACTTCCAGCACGCCTTCCCCGAAAATCGCGACATCGTCTTCCGCGAGATGTTTAAGGATGGCAAACATCATGTCCTGTTTGCGCAGCGTGCTGGCATTTTCGATCCCCAGTTCTTCGGCATAGGAGAGAAGATCGGGTGGTGTTTTGGCTTTAAGGTCTTTGAGATTCATGGACGGATTTCCGGTTTGGTAAAGTGTCGTTCAGTCGGTGGTGACAAATGGGGAAACAGTGGATTGATCGTAACGTCGGTTTCGCGGGACGCTCTGGCGGGAGCCAGAAGTTCACTGTTGGTAGAAAGGGGGCGCGCCCTACGGCACAGGATTTGATCTGATATTGCAGAGGATTACTCAAACCCCCACCCCCTGTCAAACGAAGAATTACATTTTAACGGGCGGATTTTCAGAATGGTTGCATAATTACCATGAATACGATGACAATCATGAGCACGGTCGGGACTTCGTTCATCACCCGGAAGAACTTGTGGCTTCGGGTATTGCTGTCTGACTCGAAGTCCTTGCGCCATTTCGCCATCTGCATGTGAACGATTGTCAGGGCAACAACGCAGGCCATTTTGATGTGCAGCCAACCCAGTTCCCACGCTCCCTCGCCCATCTCAACCAGCATCAACAGACCAAAAACATAAGACGAAATCATCGCCGGATTCATGATCGCCCGCAAAAGCCGGCGCTCCATGATTTTAAAGGTCTCCGATTTGTCAGATCCCGCTTCGGCGGAACAGTGATAAACAAACAGTCGCGGCAGATACAATAGCCCTGCCATCCAGGCGATGATGCTGACGACGTGAAGTGATTTGAAGATCAGATAAGCATTTTCCATGAGTCAGCTTCGTATCAGTGAGGCAACGGGCATTTCGAAAACATCGGATCACAAATCCGCTTTCCATGGGGCGCACCGGAACACATCGGCTTTTGTCGATCAAGCGATTTTCTGACCAGATCTGCCAGTCCGGAAATAAAACCCTGATGAAGACAGACCGTCGGCACCCGGTGATAGGCCGTTATGCCCAATTGTTCGGCCAGCTCACGATACTCGATATCCAGCTCAACCAGGGTTTCCGAATGTTCGGAAACAAAAGCAATGGGAACGATAATCGCCGCAACCTTGTCATCCGCTGCGCGCTGCAACGCGTCTTCGGTCGACGGACCGATCCATTCCAGACGCCCGACCCGGCTCTGATAACAGATTGCCCAATCGAGATCGGCGTCCAGTTGCCCGACCACCGCATCTACCGTGCATTCGACCTGATGCTGATAGGGGTCGCCGCCATCAACGATCTTTTTTGGCAAGCCGTGTGCAGAGAACAGGAGGCGGTATTTCTGGTCCGGATTGACATCCTTCAGGGTCGTGCGGATCAAATCTACCTGCGCCGAAATCCATCCCGTGTCCGCCGGATAACAGCATATCGATTTTTGCGGGGCGGACAGACCGGTCATTGATGCTGCCCGCGTCCATTCCTTCAGGGACGATCCCGTGGTTGTGCTGGAGAACTGAGGATAAAGCGGCAACAGGACAATTTCATCCGGGGCAAAATCGCGCACCCGCTCGGCCGCTTCCATAACCATCGGATGCCAGTAACGCATGGCGACAAAACATTTAACCTCGCCAACATCTGCCAATGCGTGCTCAAGCGCCGAAGCCTGCTGGCGCGTGATATCCAGCAAAGGGGATTTACCACCGAGGTGTTTGTAGATTTCTTTGGCAACCGGCGTCCGCCGCGCCGAAATGAAGCGCGCCAGTAACCAGCGAAACGGATTGACCAACTGGATTATCGCCGGATCATTGAACAGATTGAACAAAAACGGCTGAATCGCATCCGGGCTGTCGGGACCGCCCAGATTAAACAGAACCACGGCGATGCGTTTTGTCATTCCGGGTCCTGTTTCAAGTCGTCCAGCCGCGAATGAGTTCTGCCACCCGCTCGACATTTTCCGGCGGGGTTGACGGCAATATGCCGTGCCCGAGATTAAACACAAATGGTCCGTCCGAAAACGTCTTCAACAGGATCTCGACACTTTCTTCCAGTGCCTGACCCCCGGCCAGCAGAATATGATTATCAAGATTTCCCTGAACCGTACACAGCGGTTGCAGCTGCTCCTTCGCCCAGTTCAGCGGTACGGTATGATCAAGGCTGACACCATCAACCCCTGTTTGTTCAACAAAATCACGATAAAGCGCGCCGGCGTTTCGCGGAAAGCCAATAATCGGTATCTCCGGATGGACGGCCTTGACCCGCTCGACAATTTGCCGGTTCGGCTCAATAATCCAGCGGCGAAACTGGGTTTCCGATAAAACTCCGGCCCAACTGTCGAACAGCTGCAACACCTCGGCCCCGGCTTCGACCTGGCGGATCAAATAACTGCTGATCGATTGAACCAGTAAATCAATCAGTTTGCCAAACCCGTCCGGGTCCTGATAGGCCCAGGTTCTGGCCCGTCCGCATTCCGTTCCGCCGCGTCCTTCGACCATGTAAATGGCGATTGTCCAGGGCGCACCGGCAAATCCGATCAACGCCGTTTCATCGGGGATTTCGCGACGCAGGCGGGTGAGAATTTCGTAAACCGGTGCCAGATGATCATGCAACCGACCCATATCAAGCTTGGCCAGCGCTTCGGCATCGCGGACCGGTTCAAGGACCGGACCCTCACCTTCCCTGAAAGCAACCTGCTGACCAAGCGCGTCGGGTATCACCAGAATATCAGAAAACATAATCGCCGCATCTGCCTGCAACCGGCGTAACGGTTGCAAGGTCACTTCGACAGCAAGATCAGGTGTATAACAGAAATCCAGAAAAGACGTCGCTGTCTGGCGGATTTCCCGATATTCCGGCAGGTATCGTCCAGCCTGACGCATGAACCAGAAAGGCGGCGGAGAGACCGCTTCGCCTTTTAATGCGCGGACCAATTTTCGTTCGGAACCGGGTTTCATGTGTTCTGCTGTCCAATCCTGAGCCTTGTCCCGATCCCTATACCAATAAGTACTTATATATAGAAATAAGGTGGTTGTAGTAGTTGTACGGTGAATCATGGGGATTACTGATTATCCCGAAAACAATTCACAGCTTGCTGGAACACCTCCAATCTGGTGATCCAAAGTTGATTTGTATGTTGAGAAATCCAAAAAGGCCATAATCAATCCGTAAAAAACCTGACTTTGTCCGTTCTCCCTAATCAGGGGGATAATGGGGACAAGTTTTTTACCCGGTCTTGTAGTCAGGGCTTTTCCAGAACCCTGCATAACTCAAACAGGTCGTGTGTATGTGATGGTATGATAAACAGGAAATCGGGTATTAATTCATTGATCCTGAAAGATTGAGCGTTTATCCACATTCTATACAAATCTCCGCAGACCAGATCAGGGCTCTTGATGAAGACATTTGACATCCATCTTGTTTCAGATTCGACCGGCGAAACCGTCGACCATGTATCACGGGCCTCACTGGTTCAGTTCCCTGATATTGAACCGACCGAACACGTCTGGACACTGGTCCGCTCTACCGGTCAGGTCGAAAAGGTTATCAAATCGATCGAAAAAAATCCCGGGTTTGTTTTATATACGCTGGTTAATCAGGAACACTGTGAATTGCTCGAAGAAGGATGCAGACGCTTGCAGGTGCCTTGCGTCTCTGTTCTCGACCCAATCACTGCGGCCCTTGGTACCTATCTGAATGCAACAACGCTGGCCCGTCCAGGCGGGCAGCACGTTATGGATGCCGAATATTTTTCCCGTATCGAAGCGATGCAGTTTGCCCTTGCTCATGATGATGGTCAGTCGACGTGGGATCTCGATGATGCTGATGTTGTTTTGCTCGGCGTATCAAGAACATCAAAAACCCCGACCAGTATCTATCTTGCCAACCGCGGTATCAAAACGGCCAACGTTCCTATTGTACCGGGTTGCCCGATCCCGAAAGAATTGTTTGATGTGACGTCTCCGCTGGTCGTCGGTTTGACCAAGGATGCCAAACGCCTGGTCGAGATCAGGCGCCAGCGCCTGAAATTACTCGATCAGGATGAAAACACCGACTACGTCGATCTTGAAATGGTATCGCAGGAAATTTCCAACGCCAGACGGCTTTATGCCAAACATGACTGGCCAGTGATTAATGTCAGTCGGAAATCGATTGAAGAAACGGCAGCGACCGTTATTCAGCTCTATCAGGAACACCGGGACATTTCCTCCTGATTAAAAACATAAAATTTGTCCTGGCATCAGCCTCCCGGTCGCGCGGGGAAATTCTTGATCATGCCGGCATTGTCCATATTCGTGATGCCGCAGATATCGACGAAGATATCCTCAAGCAAGATGCCATAAACGAGCGGTTATCCGTTGAACAGGCGACGCTTCGTCTGGCGATTGCCAAAGCCGATATCGTCAGCGCACGCCATCCGGACAAACTGGTACTCGGTGCCGACCAGATTCTCGAATGCGACGGTGAGTGGTTCGATAAACCCGTCGATATGAAAGCTGCACGCACGCATTTGACAAAGTTGAGGGGCAAGCGCCATCGTCTGGTTAACGGGTTGGCGATTGTTCATGACGGTGCGACAGTCTGGACGCATTCGGCCGTCGCGTCGCTGGAAATGCGCCTCTTCAGTGATGCCTATCTCGACGCCTATCTTGAACAATCCGGCAAAAAAATTCTCGGATCAGTTGGCGCTTATCTACTGGAAGCCGAAGGGGCACAGCTTTTTCAAACAATTGAGGGTGACTATTTTACCATTCTTGGCTTACCCTTGCTGCCTGTTCTGGCCTTTTTACGAGACCAGCAGGTTATTCAGTCTTGAGGCGCGGGTTATGATTTCGGGAAAAGCAAAACTTGCAGGGGTGATGGGCTGGCCCGTTCAGCATTCCCAGTCGCCACGCCTGCACGGGTTCTGGCTCGATCAACACAGGATTGACGGGGCTTACGTGCCGCTTGCCGTCAGGCCGGAAGACTTCGAGGCTGCTTTCCGGGCTTTGCCAAAACTTGGGTTTGTCGGGGTGAATATCACGGTTCCCCATAAGATATCCGCACTTGAACTTGTTGATGTTGTCGATCCGGCGGCGCGCCAGGTTGGTGCGGTGAACACCGTCACCGTTTCAGACGACGGCTGCCTGACGGGTTATAATACGGATGGTTTCGGGTTTATTGAAAACCTGCGCCAGGGCGGTGCCGGTCACAACTTCGGTGCCGGACCTGCCGTGGTATTGGGGGCGGGCGGCGCAGCGCAGGCAATTGTCTGCGCGTTGATTGAGGCCGGGGTTAGCGATCTCAGGCTGGTCAACCGCACGCGAGAACGCGCCGCCGCGCTGGCCGACGCTTTGGCCGGTTCGATAAACGGTTCGCTCACGGTATACGAATTTTCAGACAGCACCGCGGCACTTGAGGGAGCAAGCCTAGTGGTCAATACAACGTCACTTGGCATGGACGGCAAACCCCCGCTTGAAATCAATCTTGATGCCCTGCCCGTCACCGCGCTGGTTAATGATATTGTCTATGCGCCATTACGGACTGATCTGCTGATCGCCGCCGAGGCGCGGGGCAACCCGGTGGTTGATGGCCTTGGTATGCTGCTTCATCAGGCGCGCGCCGGGTTCGGGAAATGGTTTGGTGTATTGCCCGACGTGACCAGCGATTTGCGTGCCCATGTTCTCAAGGGAATGAACGGATAGGGCGATGATCATCCTTGGTC
>JAJFIJ010000299.1 GCA_021775105.1 Rhodospirillales bacterium
AAAATCGCTCTCGCAATGGCTCCCGTTACGCTCAAGGCCGGTTGAGCCGCGACAACCGCTATCGGTCAAATTCCAAATAGCCCCATTTTATATCAAAACAAAACCCCGCCATAAAAATGACGGGGTTTGTCAACGGTCTGAGGGCCACGCTTTTGCGTGACCCTTTTGATAACTTTGGACGTGGATTGAGTGAGCTTAGAAGCCCATGCCGCCCATGCCGCCCATGCCGCCCATGTCGCCGCCACCCGGCATAGCCGGAGCGCCTTTGGGTTCAGGCTTTTCGGAAACCATGGCTTCCGTGGTAATCAGCAGAGCCGCAACCGAAGCAGCGTCCTGAAGAGCCGTACGAACAACCTTGGTCGGGTCGATGATGCCGGCTTTGACCATATCGACGTATTTGTCGGTCTGGGCATTGAAGCCGAAGTTCTTGTCTTTCTGCTCCATCATCTTGCCGGCAATAACCGCTCCGTCGTGACCGGCGTTTTCGGCGATCTGACGGATCGGGGTCTGAAGGGCACGGCGAACGATATCAACGCCAACGCGCTGGTCGTCATTGTCACCTTCAATTTTGGCAAGCGCCTTGATCGAGTAGAGAAGGGCAGCACCACCACCGGCAACAACACCTTCCTGAACCGCAGCGCGGGTCGCGTGAAGGGCATCGTCAACGCGGTCTTTACGTTCCTTGACCTCGATTTCGCTGCCGCCGCCAACGCGGATAACAGCAACACCACCGGCCAGTTTGGCAAGACGCTCCTGAAGTTTTTCACGGTCATAGTCAGAAGAGGTTTCTTCAACCTGCTGACGGATCTGCGAACAACGGGACTGAATGTCTTTTTTCTTGCCAGCGCCTTCAACGATGGTGGTTTCTTCCTTGGAGATCGAAATCTTCTTGGCCGTTCCCAGCATGTCGATGGTGACGTTTTCAAGCTTGATGCCGATGTCTTCGGAAACAACCTGAGCATTGGTCAGGATGGCGATGTCTTCCAGCATGGCTTTACGACGATCACCAAAACCCGGTGCCTTGACAGCAGCAACCTTCATGCCGCCACGCAGCTTGTTGACAACCAGAGTTGCCAGTGCTTCGCCTTCGATGTCTTCGGCGATGATCAGCAGCGGGCGACCAGACTGAACGATCTGCTCAAGAACCGGAAGCAACGGCTGCAGGCCGGAAAGTTTCTTCTCGTGGATGAGAATGAAGGGGTTTTCCATTTCGCAAGTCATTTTGTCGGCATTGGTGACAAAATAAGGCGACGTGTAACCGCGATCAAACTGCATACCTTCAACAACGTCGAGCTCGGTATCCAGGCTTTTGGCTTCTTCAACCGTGATCACGCCTTCGTTGCCGACGCGTTCCATGGCTTCGGCGATCATGTTGCCGACTTCCTTGTCACCGTTAGCGGAGATCGTGCCGACCTGGGCAATTTCTTCGCTGGTAGAAACCTTGCGGGAAACCTTGTGCAGGTTTTCAACAACGGCGCTAACGGCAAACTCGATGCCGCGCTTGAGATCCATCGGGTTCATGCCGGCTGCAACAGCCTTGGAACCTTCACGAACGATGGCCTGAGCCAGAACGGTCGCTGTCGTGGTGCCGTCACCGGCTTCATCAGCGG
Organism: Rhodospirillales bacterium; assembly: GCA_021775105.1. Lineage (GTDB taxonomy): Bacteria > Pseudomonadota > Alphaproteobacteria > Rhodospirillales > Casp-alpha2 > JAJFIJ01. The sequence goes on from JAJFIJ010000299.1 coordinate 1,611, forward strand.
TTCTGGAAGCGACTTCCTTAACCATCTGAGCGCCCATGTTTTCAAACTTGTCTGTAAGTTCGATGTCTTTGGCAACCGTTACACCATCCTTGGTGATACGCGGTGCGCCGAAGGCTTTGTCGAGAACGACGTTACGGCCTTTCGGGCCAAGCGTAACCTTGACCGCATCGGCCAGGGTGTCGACACCGGCGAGCATACGCGCGCGTGCGTCGGCACCGAATTTTACTTCTTTTGCAGGCATAATTTAATTCCTTATTTTTCGATGATGCCGAGAATATCGGATTCTTTCATGATCAGCAGATCGACGCCGTCAACCTTGACTTCGGTGCCGGACCATTTGCCAAACAGAATGCGATCGCCTTTTTTGACGTCGAGCGGCGTAACCTTGCCGTCGTCAGCTTTTGCGCCGGAACCGGCAGAGACAACTTTGCCTTCCATAGGCTTTTCCTGAGCGGTGTCGGGAAGGATAATCCCGCCAGCCGTTTTCTCTTCCTGGTCCACACGCTTTACCAGCACGCGGTCATGAAGGGGTCTGAATTTCATCGTTTTTTCTCCGAGAAACAGTTGATAAATAAGAAAAATTTAGAGTGTGTTAGCACTCACTCGAGTTGAGTGCCAAGGATGTAGGTAGATTTAACTGGGCTGTCAAGCGCGATCAGGTCGTTTTTTTATCGACAACAGGCTTTTCAGTCCCGATCCCCGAGTTTCGGGTGGGCCCGCATGGTTTCAGTGTCCCATACGGCGATGAAAATCTGGCGAAAACGGTAGACATGCAGGGGTTTGGCGCGGGTCGGTAGTTTTTTGTAATAGGCGATGATCCGACCGTTCGGATTATTCAGAAGAAAGGCCTCTTCATCATCCTGTTTTTGCCCCATGATCGCCATCGGCTTGGTCAACCGCCCGAGAAACTGGTACTGCCCGTGATATTTGCCGAAATTGGCGAGCGGCAACCCCTGATCTTCCCAAATCTTCAACTGCCGGGCAAAAGGCCGAAGATCATAGACTGCGTTCAGCGCCGGAGCCGTCGCCAGATGGATGGCCACAACGATCACCACCGGAGCCAGGGCAATTTTCCAGACCCTTGGCTCAGCCTCATCGTATCGCCCGGCCATCAGCCACAGACCGACAGCCACCACCGCCAGCCCCCACAGATTGTCGATCAGGGGAAACCAGTCGGGTTCACGTGGGACCAGTGATGCAACAGGGACAACCACGATCAGCAACCCGACAATCACCGTCAGCACGCCCGGCAAGGCCCTGCTCCAGAACCCGCCTTCCGGCCACGCCCGTTCCGTAAGCGCGTAGGCAAACAGCAGGGCAAGGGCGGGGAATTCGGGCAGCAGGTAATGCAGTTGCTTGCCGCTGATCAGCGAAAAGACAACAAAGGCCAGGACAAACCAGATCAGGCAAAGCCGAAGCCCGCCGTCGATCTGAACCCGCTCCTTGAGATCACGCAGCACACGCCACAGCGGCGGCCAGGCCAGTAACGGCATCAGCAGTCCGGGCAAAATCGCGAGATACCACCAGAACGGTCGCTGATGGGCGAACGACTTGACCATGCGGCCCGCCGTTTGCCCCCATAAAATGGCATTACGGTATTCTTCACCGCCTGCGACCCCGGCGGGAATCGCCCACGCAAGCCCGATGGCAACCCCCATCACTACAGCGCCAAGGACACCGAGATACCAGCGCCCCCAGCCATAGAGCGGTTCCGCAGGCCCACCAGCCAGCCGACCCGCCCACAAAGGCGCCAGCAGGGCCACCGGTAATACATGCAACAAAATTGCCGGGCCCTTGGTCAATGCGCCGAGGCCGATGGCAAAGCCGAGCAGGGCAAAACCACCAAGACCGCCACGCCGCCACGCAGAAACAATGCCGATCAGGCCAAGCAACGCACAGAACGCCAATATCAGATCGAACATGGTCAGGGTTGAAAACAGGGTCCAGAACCCGTATCCCAGCAGGATCAGCGGCGCCATATCGTGAACCCGCTGTTCGCCCGGCCAGAGCTGACGTCCCAGAGCGCGGGTCAGGAACAGACAGGCCAGACCGAACAAGGGCGCGACCAGACGCGGTGTCCAGTCATTGACCCCGAAAATCGTCCAACCGAGATTCATCAACCAGAACAGCAGCGGCGGTTTGTGACTGTAGGTTTCGCCGTTCAGGTGCGGGACAAGAAAGTCCTGGCGCAACCACATCTCCCAGGCGACAGCAAGATAACGGGTTTCGTCGACCGGCAAAGGCGGGCGCACATAAAGCGCCGCCGCCATCAATACCGCCCAGAGGCCGGTCCAGTACAGCGATGTGGGGATACGATTTGGCATTTCTCAGTCCCCCAGACCGATCTCCTGCTCGACTTTTCTGCCGATCGATTTGCCGTGGCGAAACTTGCGATAGAGATAATAACCAAGCATACCCGAAATCACGAACAACACGACACTGAGACCAATCTTGTATACGTCATCAAGCGTGGTGCCGCTGCCAGCCAGCGCAAAAACCGCCGTTTGCGGAATAAACCCGATAGCCGAGCCGCCAATGAAGGCAACCGCACCGACACTCGACACCCCGGCCGCAAGACTGGTTACAAAATTGCTGCCAACGGGCAGAAAGCGGATCAGCAGGGTCATCGAAAACGGGTTTTCCGAGAGAAAATCATCAACCCGGCGGATACGGTTTTCGAACCGTGCCTTGACAAAATCGCGCCCCAGAACGCGGGCATAGGTAAACGTCAGCGCACATCCGAGCGCGGTCGCCAAAAGCGCCAGCCCGGTACCCGGAAGAAAGCCGAAGGCATAACCGCCAAGAAAAGAAACAATTTGCCGGGGCAGGCCAATCGCCGTGAAAGCCATCCCGGCAGCAACAAAAATCAGTTCGCCTGCCAAACCGTTTCCGCGAATATCGGAATCAATCCAGGCTTCGTTAAAAGCGGTATCCATCTGGGTCAGACGCAGGATAAACCCGGCGGCGACAAGCGCGACCAGAACAAAAAGCCCTTTAAACAGGGCGCGTGCACTCATTTGTCGTCGCTCTCTGGACGTTCGACAACTGGAACCGAACCGCGTCTGATCAGCCAACTGACCCCCATCAGATCGGCAATGCCGACCCAGAGACGATCCAGCGTGCCGTACTTTGATGTCCCTCGTTCACGATGACGATGATTGACCGGAACGGACACGACCTGCCCACCCGAACGGATCATCAGCGCCGGAAGATAGCGGTGCATATGATCAAAGCGCGGCATGGCAAGGAACGCGTCACGCGAAAAGACCTTGAGCCCGCAGCCGGTATCCGGTGTGTCGTCTTTAAGAATCGCACGACGGATGGCATTGGCAAACCGTGACGAGAACCGCTTGATCCAGGTGTCCTTGCGATTGGTCCTGTGACCGGCGACCAGTATCTTGTCGGGGTCTGTTTCGTCACGAAACCGCGCCAGCAGCGCCGGAATGTCGGCCGGATCATTCTGCCCGTCGCCATCCAGCGTGGCGATCACCGGCGCCGTGGCCATGCGCACACCACTGGCGACAGCGGCACTTTGCCCGCAGCAGATTTTATGGCGAAAGACCTTCAGTTCCGGAAACCCGGATTTCAGTTCAACCAGCCGGGTCGGTGTATCGTCATCACTGCCGTCATCGACATAAACGATCTCGAAGGTTTCGTGGCCACGCAGGCTCTGTGCAATTTCAGAAATCAGGGGTTTCAGGTTTTCCGTCTCGTTCTTGACGGGTACGACAACGGCCAGCGCGGGCGTTGCTGGTTCAGGAATTTCCGGGGAATTTGTCGAGTTCATCAGTGATCTGTCGCCGAGGCCGTCTTTATATATAAGTCGTTAAACATGTTTCGGCCCCGCTTTTACACTGCGTTACCGGTGCTTCAAAGCCCTTTTGCAGGTCTCAGCCGATCCAGTCGAAGTCTGTGTCGGGAATCGGTCAGGCGCTGGCGGGCCATATAGACGGCGGAAAACGACCCGAGACCGGTTCCGCCAGCGATCAGAAACATGATCATGATCTGGTATTTAACGGCTTCAACCGGATCTGCGCCAGCCAGAATTTGCCCGGTCATCATGCCCGGCAATGAAACGATCCCGGCCGCCGACATGCCGTTGATGCTGGGGATAAAGGCGGCGCGAAGCGCATCGCGGACAACCGGCCGGAACGCATCCTTTGCTTCTGCCCCGAGACACAACTGCGCTTCAATCGCTGTCCGGCGATCAACAACACCGCTGATCATCCGGTCGAGCCCAATACTGACACCGTTCATGGTATTGCCCAATATCATACCCATCAGCGGAATCGCATAGCGTGGATCATACCACGGGTCTGGCGAAATCTGCGTGGTCAGACCATACATCAGAACAATCAGTCCCGCCGCCATCATCGACCCGGTACCCAATCCATAAGACCACCACCCCTGAAAACGCCGGTCCTGACGGGCCATCGCTTCACGTCCGGCAAACAGGATCATCACCATCAAGGCGAATCCGGTCAATACGGGTGAGGACAGGGAGAACAGCGCCTTCAGCACCAGCCCGACCAGCGTCAACTGGGCAACCATACGGACCGCAGCAATCACCAGGCGCTGCCCGAGACCCAGACGCATGCCGATCGAAAGACCCGCGTTAACCGCAATGGTCAATGATGCCAGCGCGATATCCGTGTAATCGAGAGCGATGAAATTCAAGGCGTTTCGCCCCCGACTGGCGATAATACACCCTTCTCCATACGATAATGATCTGATGCCATCCTGTCGCGCTGGGCGGCATCGTGGGTCACCAGAATTATCGAGACGCCATCCTTCATAAGTCCGTCCAGAACATCTTCAACCGTTGCCGTCATATCCTGATCCAGTCCGGATGTCGGCTCATCGAGCAGCAATACACGCGGATTCTGAACGAGGGCCCGGGTCAGACTGAGACGCTGGCGTTCGCCGGTCGACAGTTGCTGAACCGGCCAGTCAAAAACATCCTCGGCCAGGCCGAACCCGGATGTCAGCTCACGCGCGCGCTCGTGGTCTTCAAAATGATCACCAACGAAATCTTTCCACCAGCCGCTTTCGGCAGGCACATAGGCCACCTTTTTGCGCCACGCGGGTGCCGGGATATGAGATCGTTCGGTGCTATCGAGATAAACCTCTCCCGCGACCGGGTCGAGATCGGCTATCGCGCGCAAAAAAACAGACTTCCCCGAACCCGAATTTCCTGTCACAGATATGCATCCGCCATCGGCCACATCAAGCCGGGCTGCGGACAACAGCAGGGAGGGGTCGGTCCCCGAATTTTGACGGCTGAGATTACGGATTTTTAGCACGCTTGACCTCCTCAAGACATACTGACTTAGATCATGCATCCCGACAAGAAAGCTGAGCTTCAATGACAGATATAGCACCCACCCCTTTGACGCTTCACAATGAAACTGTTCTCCCCGAATGGGTCGACTACAACGGACACATGAACGTCGCCTTCTATGTGTTGATTTTTGATCATGCGACGGACGCCTTGCAGGAATATCTTGGCCTTGGCACAGCGTACCGCGAAGAAACAGGCGGATCCGTTTTTGTTGTTAACAGCCACGTCACTTATGATCAGGAAGTCACTGAAGGGGCCCGCGTTTTGGTGACCACCCAGATTATGGGGTCGGACCTCAAGCGTTTGCATATCTTTCACCGAATGCATGAAACCGGATCGGACGTTATTGCCGCGACGAATGAGTTGATGATCCTGCATGTTGATCTGAATACACGCCGGGTCGCGCCTTTTCCGGATGTCGTTCAGTCGAGGATTTCCGAACTGCTTACCCTTCACAAAAGTTTGGCAAAGCCGCAACAGTCCGGTCACATTATTGAGATACCCGTGAAAAAATGACGCCAACGACACCTCATTCACCCGCAGTTCTCGATAATCTGCCCTACCCACTTGTTCTGGTCTCCGGCAACCGTCGCGTCACCTACGCCAATTCAGCCGCCACTGCGTTATTCGATAACATTGCCCTTGATGCCGATCTGGCGCTGACGCTTCGCCATCCGCAGGTGCTGGATGCGGTCGAACGGGCACTCGAAACCGGCCAGCCGCAAGCCGATGAAATTTCCCTGTCGGGGACCGTGACGCGGGTGTTCGATCTGCATATTGTACCTGTTTCAGCAGAGGCTGTCGGGGCTGAAACCGACGGTGTTTTGCTGACGCTCAATGAAAAAACGGCAGAGATTCGCGCCGAGCAGATGCGCGCCGACTTTGTTGCCAACGCGTCGCACGAACTGCGCTCCCCGTTAAGCGCCATTCTCGGTTTCATTGAAACGCTTCAGGGTCCGGCGAAAGATGATGCGGATGCACGCGGACGATTCCTTGGTATCATGGACCGCGAAGCCGGGCGCATGAACCGGCTGATCGATGATCTATTGTCGCTTTCAAGGGTCGAACTGGACGAACATGTCCGACCACAGGGCAAGGTCGACCTTTCCCATTCGCTGAACAGCGTGGTCGATTTGCTGTCCGAGCGGGCGGCGGCGAAAAACATAGAGATCAAGTTGAGTGGAGGCCATAACATCCCTGAAATTCCAGGCGATGCTGACCAGTTGTTTCAGGTTTTTCGCAACCTGATCGAAAACGCGGTCAACCATTCGCCTGCCGGGTCCGTTGTTAGCGTCAATATCGACGCCAGTAGCACGCTAACGGATTCTTCAACCCCGGGGGTTGCTGTCCACATCGTCGATCAGGGTGAGGGTATCGCCAAACAACACCTGCCCCGTCTGACCGAGCGGTTCTACAGGGCCGACCCGGCACGCGGTAAATCCGCCGGTGACGGCCCGGTCAGCACCGGTCTCGGCCTCGCGATCGTCAAACACATCCTGAACCGCCATCGCGGGCGGCTGATTATCGAGAGCGAAGTTGGCGAGGGGTCGACTTTTTCGGTGGTGCTGCCACGGAATTGAACTGCAATAATTGACTGGTTGTCGCGGGCCTCAACAACCATTGACACCCGTTAAAATTCTTCATTGCCGAGATTTGGGTTTTGCACTGTCAGTCTCTGCTGCTCTGCCATGCACCGTTACTGTTTATTCGGTCTTGCACGAAACGCTCAAAAACTATCAGAAACCCCTTGGCTGCCGGAGAAAGAAGAGTTTCGGTCTTTCGAATAATTCCGACACCACGCCTATAGTGTCCTTCTTCCAGTGAAAGTCGCCGGATCCCGGTCAAGTCTTCCGGCACAGCGAGGTCAGGCAGGATCGTTGCACCCAGTCCGGCTTTTACCAGAGCCAATAGCGATGTGTTATTGCGAACCATCAATTTCGCCAGCGAATTCAACTCCTGAATTTCCGGTATATCGGAGGCAGCAGTAACTCCACTGGCGATGAACGGATGCTCCTGGATGTCCTTCAATCTGATAGAGCCAGATTGTTTGGCAAGCGGACTCGACTCCGGACACACAAGAAACAAACCATCATGAAACAGCGGCTTGAAGGTGACAGCCCCGACCTTCGGTTGGCCCGCAATCCCGACCTCGACGGTGCCTCGCTCAATGGCACGAACCACGGCTGCCGTATCAATATCGCGAACGTCGAGTTCGACACCGGGGTATTCTGACGTAAACGCCTGAATGACGCCGGGAAGCAGACGCGTTGCAACGGAAGGCACACAAGCCAGTTTAAGGTTGCCGATTTCTCCTTTGGCGAACGCCTGAACGGAAGCCATGGCGCGATCATGGCTGGTCAGTTGTGCACGGGCGGAATTCAGCAGATATCGCCCTAGTTCAGTCAGTTGATTTTTGCGGTCACTTTCAAACAGCTCCCCGCCAACCTGATCCACCAACTGCTTAAGTGCCATGGAAACGGCCGACGGCGATCGGCCAACACGATCTGCGCCATCCTGAATGTTACCGGTTTCGGCAACGGCAACAAATACCCTGAGAAGCGAAAGTTTGAATTCCATATTGTATAATTTCAAAAAAATTGAAATTTGCAATTGCTAATCTGCCTTTTGCGACACCCAAGCCAAATCCGTCAACAAACGACCTCCATAAAAATGACCCCCGATGCAATGTACATCGGGGGTAGAGGGGAGATTCCGGAAACGGGGTCTATTCGGCAGGCTGCGGCTGAACCTCCAGAATGCCATGCTTTTCACGATGACCGTCGCGATATAGAGCCTTGGCCAGCGAAATACACATCAGCACCATGACAATCGTGAACGGCAACGCGCCAATTATCATCGCATTCTTGAGCGCGATAAAGGGATCGGCACCGGCACCGGTGTTGCCAGCTATGATCAGGGCGCCGATGACCAGGGTCAAAATGACTCCCCAGATAATCCGGTGCTTGATACCGGTTTCCTGGGCGCCGCCTGACATGATGGTGTTCATCACCAGAATTCCGGAATCTGCGGAAGTCACAAGGAACGTCATGATCAGCACCACGCACATCACTGTAATGGCGGACAGAAACCCGCCGGACATCATTTGACCAAGCGTGGCAAACAACTTGGCGGTTGTTGAGGCACCAATAATTGCACCGTTTGCAATACCGGACACCTCAAGATCAATTGCGGTCGCCCCGAGAATGGTCATCCAGGCAAAGCACACCAGCGCCGGTGCAATAACGCAACCGAGAACAAACTCGCGGATAGAGCGGCCTCTGGAAATGCGCGCCAGAAACAGACCGACAAACGGCGAGAACGCGATCCACCATGCCCAGTAAAACGTCGTCCAGCCGGACTGCCAGCCAAACTGCCGGCCCTGATTCCCGGCATCATAAAGTGCCGCGATAACTTCACCGGAATTCGGCAACGCCGCAACACTGGCGGGAACCGCTTTGGTAAAGCCGTCCAACGAACCCCATGCATTGGTTCCGGCACTGTAAATTGCCGAGATGTCCTCAGCCGACAGCGCTTTAGCAGCCTCCGGCATGGCGGCCTTGAAGACATCCAGAGATTGCGGACCGTAGGGACCGAAAGACAGGGAGACAAAATGGAGGATGTAGTCCACCAGCGCCGTGCCATAGGTCGTCATGGCGAACAGGAATGATCCAAAAAACACGAACGTCAACAGCAGGATCAACGACAGCACCAGATTGAGGTTCGACAGATACTTGATGCCCTTGCCAACGCCTGAGACCGCCGAGAGGATCGACATGCCCATGATGACAAACAGGGCCGCGAGCAGACCAACCGTACTGGGTTTCGGTTTGTCCTCGACCGAGGTCATCAGCCATTCCATCCCGGAAATTGCATAAACCCCATCGACAAACTGGCTGACGCCGAATCCGATTGTCACCGACACGCCGAGGATTGTCGCAACGACACCCAGAACATCGACAAGATGGCCAACCGTGCCATTGGCATATCGACCGAGGATCGGCGTCAGCGCCGAGCGGATCGTTAACGGCATGTTGCGCGTATAAGCATAATAGGAAAGTGACAGGCCGGTGACGACATAGATCGCCCAGGCATGAAATCCATAATGCAAGAATGTGTACCGATAGGCCGATTCAATGGCGCCTTCGGTTGAAGCACTGACATTGCCGGCCAGAATTTCCGGATTGGAGCCCCAAAGCCCGAGGGGTTCAGCCGTTGCGTACACCATCAATCCAACGCCAAGCCCGGCGCCAAACATCATGGAAAACCACGAAAAATCAGAGAACTCCGGTTTTTCACCCGGCACACCGAGGATTCGTTTCCCGGTTGATGGAACCAAAGCCACAATAAAACAGAAAAAAGCGAATGCCCCGACGGCGACGATGTAAAAGCCATTAAAGCCTTCCAGCACAGCGCCGTTGATCTTCGACAACGTATCGTTAGCATTGAGCGGCCAGACCAGCGCCCAAATCACCAGCAATGACATACAGGTCTTGCTGATCAACGCAATCGGCAGGCTGTTGCCTTCATAAAACCCGGATGCGGCTTTCTTGATTTCCAGTTCGGTAAACGGTGGTTTCATTGCCATTTGTTTTCCCCTAAAAAAATTCCCAATTTTGGTTTATAGGTATTTGCTGCACCCGTGATATCTGGGCCTCCCGCGACTGACGGAAGGGTTTCGATCCAGTATGGAATCACCATGTTTATTGATTATCTTCGGCCACAGCGATGCCGTTGATTTTCTATCTGTGTGGATACGCAACAGAACTCCAGCCTTGCCCGATCCGATAACGATTATCGACACCATAGCTTTGGCATGACGATACATTTCAGTCAAAATCAAACATTTGAAAGAAACTACAGAAAAATTGAACCGCAAGATGCTGGTAAATTTGACCCGTTAACTGGCTCGGCAATCAATCCAGCCCCGGTGTCACAAAACCGTAACACAAATGTCATATAAGAGGCGCGACACCAAACTGGATACGCAACTCAGGACATATAAAGCCCGTGTATAAAGAGACCCTCAGCAAAGATCTGGGCAAGTTTGCCCAACTTGAATCCGCGACTTCGGAAACCGCCAAAAACTTCTCCAAGGTCGGCCTTGCCGTCCTGTTTCTCGCCGTCGTCTGGGTGATTGCCAACGCGGTCACCACCGGATTGGACAATCAGGCCTATATTGTTGCCGCCGGGGTCATCGGTGGATATATGGCGCTGAATATCGGTGCCAATGACGTTGCCAATAACGTCGGTCCTGCGGTCGGGGCGAAGTCCCTGACCATGTTCGGTGCGCTGATCATGGCCGGAATATTCGAATCGGCCGGTGCGTTTATCGCTGGTGGCGATGTTGTCAGCACGATCTCGAAAGGCATCATCAATCCGGCCCTGTTGCCTGATCAAACCGTGTTTGTGCCAGCCATGATGTCGGCCCTGCTGGCGGCAGCTCTCTGGATAAATATCGCGACCTGGGTTGGCGCGCCAGTTTCAACGACACATTCCGTTGTTGGCGGCGTCATGGGAGCGGGCATTGCCGCCGCTGGCCTCGGCGTTGTTGACTGGGCAGTGATGAGCAAGATCGCCGCAAGCTGGGTTATATCGCCGGTTCTTGGCGGCGTTGTTGCCGCTCTGCTGCTGGCGTTTGTCAAATCCAGGATCATCTACCAGGAAGACAAAGTCGCCGGGGCCAAGCGCTGGGTGCCTATACTTGTTGCCCTTATGTCCGGCGTGTTCACGGCCTATCTCTGCATGAAAGGTCTGAAACGGATATGGAACCCGGACCCATGGATGGTCATCGCCATCGGTAGCGCCGTTGCCGCCATCGCCTATGCCATCGTCAATCCGCGAATCGCCCGCCGCGCCGAAGGCATGCCCAACCGCAACAAATCAATTCGTGAACTGTTCCATATTCCTCTGATCTGTGCTGCCGCCCTGCTGTCGTTCGCTCATGGGGCCAATGATGTCGCCAACGCCGTCGGCCCACTGGCCGCCGTCGTCGACAGCGCGGCATCGGGCATGATATCGGCGAAAAAAGTTGGTATCCCCAACTGGGTCCTGTTTGTCGGTGCCGCCGGGATCAGCATCGGCTTGTTATTATTTGGCCCGAAACTGATCCGCACGGTGGGTGGGCAGATCACCCGGCTCAACCCGATGCGGGCCTATTGTGTCGCTCTGTCGGCGGCCATCACGGTGATCATCGCGACAGCTATGGGGTTACCCGTCAGCTCTACCCATATTGCCGTCGGGGCAATTTTCGGGGTCGGGTTTTTCCGGGAATGGCAGACGTCCCGCAACACCCACATCAATCACGGCAAGGTCGTCAAAGAAAAGAGCAACAAATCCGAATCAACCGATGACCAGCTGTCGCCGGAAGAAAAACGCAAATGGCGGAAACTGGTCCGTCGACAGCATCTGCTGACCATCATCGCCGCCTGGCTGGTGACGGTTCCGCTGTCTGCCCTGCTGGCGGCAGGTGTATTTGTGATGATGCAGAAGGCACTATTGTAACAGATTTTTTGCACGCCCGTTTCGATGTCACAAAATGTTCATATGGCTGTCATAAATCGGCAGCACGGAAAACCTAGATTGCGGACATCGGGGTCAAGACACCCCAACTTGTTACGCAATTTCAGGAGACTTATTATGATATCGAAATCACTGGTCGCCAGCGCTGCGGCTTTTACCCTGGCTCTCGGAGCCTTCAGCGGCGCTGAAGCCCGCGATCAAATTCGCATTGTCGGCTCATCCACCGTTTATCCGTTTGCCACAGTTGTCGCCGAGCAATTTGGTAAAACCACAAAATTCAAGACCCCCGTCATTGAAAGTACGGGCTCCGGCGGCGGCCTCAAATTGTTCTGCGCCGGGGTCGGCACCGAACACCCGGACATCACCAACGCCTCACGCGCCATCAAAAAATCAGAGATTGAGCGTTGCGCCAAAAATGGCATCACCGGGATCACCGAAGTCAAAGTCGGGTATGACGGCATCGTCATTGCCAACGCCAAGACGTCTCCTGTTGCCAAACTGTCAAAAAGGGCCATTTTCCTTGCGCTGGCAAAGGATGTGCCGGATGGGAAAGGCGGTCTGACTGCCAATCCCTATAAAAACTGGAACGACATCGATGCGTCTCTGCCGAACCAGAAAATTGAAGTTCTTGGACCGCCGCCAACATCAGGTACGCGAGACGCCTTTGTTGAGCTTGCTATGGAAGGTGGATGCAAGAAATTCGACTTCATCAAAGCCATGAAGAAAGCCAACAAGAAAAAATATAAAGCCGTTTGTCATTCAATCCGTGAAGACGGGGCCTATATCGAGGCGGGAGAAAATGATGTGCTGATCGTGCGCAAACTGGAAGCCAACCCGAAAGCCTTTGGCATCTTCGGTTTCAGCTTCCTTGATCAGAACGCCGACAAGGTTCAGGGCAGCCTGGTTGACGGAAAATCGCCGACCTTCGAGAACATCGCATCCGGCGATTACGGCGTATCCCGCCCGCTGTTCTTCTATGTGAAAAATGTTCATGCCGGAACAATCCCCGGGATGAAAGAATACCTCGCTGAATTCACCAGCGAAAAAGCCTGGGGTGACGAAGGGTACCTGACCGATAAAGGTTTGATCCCGATGCCAGCAGCAGAAAGAAAGAAATACCATAACGATGCTGCCGACCTGAAAATAAACGTCAGCATGTAACCCCAACATGCGCCCCTGCCCGGACATGGCCCCACATGTCCGGGCATTTTTTTAGTACTTTTTCTTCAGTGATTTAAAATGTCGACTTCGTCAATTTTTCTCATTCTGCTGGTTCTGACCCTGATCAGTTTTGTCTCCGGCAGGTCCCAAGCGGTTTCTACCGTAAGCGGTCAAACGAAACGGCTACATTCAAGACCGGGCTATTACGGATACTTCGCAGCACTTTGCTGCGCCATTCCGGCCCTCGTCATCGCCAGTATCTGGGCCACACTTGAGGATGGCATTGCCGCCTCTCTTGCCTTGTCCTCTCTCCCCGAAGCCTTGCGTAACGCGGACGCCTCTGCACTTTCGCTGATTGGCAATGACATCCGCAATCTGGCGACCGGGAATATTATCGCCCGCACACCGGAGCCCTGGTTAATCGAAGCAGCGGAAAACTATACAAGTTCACAAAATACCAGCAAAATAGCCATGCTGGCTGTTGTCCTCGCTGTGTTTTCCGCCAGTTTCGTCTGGACTCACCGCAAGATTTCTCCATCCCTGAGGGCGCGAAATTCTGTCGAACGCATCGTTCTCGTTGTGTTGATGCTGTGCTCAGGGATTGCCATCCTGACAACCATTGGAATCGTTTTTTCGCTGCTGTTTGAAACGGCGCGGTTTTTTACCAAGGTTCCGTTTTTGGATTTTGTATTCGGGCTGGAATGGAGCCCGCAAACAGCGCTTCGCGCGGATCAGGTCGGCAGCACGGGTTTGTTTGGTGCCATTCCGCTTTTTGCCGGCACCTTGCTGATCTCGTTTCTGGCCATGTGCGTTGCCACGCCCGTCGGGTTGATGGCGGCCATCTATATGGCCGAATACGCGCCCTCAAAAATTCGCAGTTCCGTCAAACCGGTGCTGGAAATCCTGGCCGGTATCCCGACCGTCGTTTACGGGTTTTTTGCGGCCCTGACCGTTGCCCCGGTTTTTCGCGAAGCCGGGGAATCGGCAGGCCTGATCATATCGTCCGAATCTGCGCTGGTTGCCGGTGGAGTCATGGGAATCATGCTAATCCCGTTCGTCTCGTCTCTGTCTGATGACGTCATCAACGCGGTCCCCCAATCTCTTCGTGAAGGGTCCTACGGACTGGGGGCAACGCAATCAGAAACCATCCGTCAGGTGATCTTGCCCGCCGCCCTGCCTGGCATCGTTGGCAGTCTGTTGCTGGCAACATCGCGGGCCATCGGTGAAACCATGATCGTCGTCATGGCCGCCGGTCTCAGCGCCAACATGACCGTCAATCCCCTGGAAGCCGTGACCACCGTCACCGTCCAGATCGTCACCCTGCTGGTTGGCGATCAGGAATTTGACAGTGCCAAAACACTTGCCGCGTTCGCCCTTGGGCTGATGCTGTTTGTGGTCACCCTGATTCTCAACATTATCGCCTTGATAACCGTCAACAGATATCGTGAACAATATGACTGACATCACGTCACCCAATCCGACCGACGCCTTGTCGCGAAAGGATAAAAGCGATCTCGTCGCGGCGGGCCTTAAAAGACGATATGCGGCTGAGCGACGGTTCAGGCTTTACGGATCAGGCGCCGTTCTTGTTGCATTGTTTTTTGTCATGATGTTGTTTTCGACCATCGTCTCCAATGGTTACCCGACGTTCACCCAAACAATGGTGAAGCTGGACGTCACACTTGACGGACAGGAGATCGATCCAGACGGCACGCGTGACCCGGCGGTCCTTTCCAATGCCAATTATCGCAAGCTTGTCCACAATGCCCTGCGTGAACATTTCCCCACCGTCAAATCGCGGGAGGACAAGCGCAAGCTGGCAGCCATGATCAGTCCCGGCGCTCCCTTTATATTGCGTAAAGCGGTCATCAACGATCCATCGAAAATTGACAAGCGACTTCCGTTTGTCTTTCCCATGTCCGATGATATCGACCAGTTCTACAAGGGCTCAATTTCATCAAAGAGCGCGGAATCCGATCGCCGGGTCAGCGACAAGCAAATCACCTGGTTTTTACGGTTGGTTGACCTCGACAGGGTCGAGAAACAATTCAACACCACGTTTTTTACCAACGGCGATTCCCGCGAACCGGAACTGGCCGGGATCTGGGGTGCGGCGGTCGGTTCCATGCTGACGCTCGCCGTTACGCTGGCCCTGTCCTTTCCCATTGGTATTGCCAGCGCCGTCTATCTTGAAGAATTCGCCCCAAAAAATCGCCTGACCCGGATTATCGAAGTCAATATCAACAATCTGGCGGCTGTGCCTTCGATTGTTTTTGGTTTGCTGGGACTGGCGATCTTTCTGAATTTCTTTGGCCTGCCACGCTCAGTCCCTCTGGTCGGCGGTATGGTGCTGGCCCTGATGACTTTGCCGACAATTATTATCGCCGGACGGGCGGCCCTGAAAGCCGTGCCACCCTCCATTCGTGAAGCCGCACTTGGCATGGGCGCATCACGCATCCAGACCGTCAGCCATCATGTCCTGCCACTGGCCATGCCGGGAATGTTGACTGGCGCGATCCTTGGCATGGCGCAGGCGCTTGGCGAAACCGCACCATTGCTGATGATCGGCATGGTCGCGTTTATCGTCGATATCCCGGGCAGCATCACAGACCCCGCCACGGTTTTGCCGGTTCAGATATATCTGTGGGCCGACAGCCCCGAGAGGGCCTTCGTCGAACGCACTTCCGGAGCCATCATCGTGCTGCTGGGTTTCCTCATCATGATGAACGCGGCAGCCGTTATTCTTCGCAAGAAATTTGAAATCAAATGGTAGAGAGTCAAGGTTAATGCGGATGAACCAGAACTTGCGAACACCGGAACTTTTACCAACCCCGACTTCCGAGCCTCTGACGCACACAAAACTGAAGGCACGAAACGTTTCCGTCTTTTACGGGGATAGCCAGGCCCTGTTCAACATTGATCTGGATATTCCAGAAAATCAGGTCACGTCCTTAATCGGGCCGTCTGGATGTGGAAAATCAACCTTCCTCCGCTGTCTCAACCGAATGAATGATACGATTGATATTTGCCGGGTTTCAGGTGACATCCTGCTCGACGGTCAGGACATATACGACAACAGGATTGATGTTGTGCATCTCCGGGCCCGTGTCGGTATGGTTTTTCAAAAACCCAATCCGTTCCCGAAATCGATCTACGATAACGTGTCTTATGGTCCAAAAATCCATGGGTTGGCGGCAGATAAAACTGAACTGGACCAGATTGTTGAAGCGAGTCTGATCAGGGCCGGATTGTGGGGCGAGGTGAAGGACAGGTTAAATGCACCGGGCACCGGGCTTTCCGGTGGACAGCAGCAACGTCTGTGTATTGCCCGCGCCATTGCCGTCGAACCGGAGGTGATCCTGATGGACGAACCCTGTTCCGCGCTTGATCCCATTGCTACGGCCAAAATCGAAGAACTTATTGATGAGTTGAGAGAAAACTTCACGATTGTTATCGTCACCCACTCCATGCAGCAGGCCGCCCGCGTTTCCCAGCACACGGCATTTTTTCATCTCGGTAAACTGATTGAAGTTGGCGACACAGAACAGGTATTCACAACCCCAAAAGAAACCCGGACCCAGGAATACATTACCGGACGATTCGGGTAAGATTGAAGAAAACGAGGCAGAATAAAATGACATCTGAACATATCGTCCAGTCTTTTGACGATGACCTGAAGCGGCTTGACAACATCATTGCCGAAATGGGTGGGCTTGCCGAAACGCAACTTGCCAATGCCATCGATGCCATGGTCCGGCGCGACAACGCCCTGGCCGAACAGGTCATTCAGTCCGACAAACGCATCGACGCCCTTGAACGTGAGGTCGATGATCTGGCCGTCAAGATGCTGGCGCTTCGTCACCCGCTTGCCAACGATCTGAGGATCGTGATCACCGCGCTGAAGACATCCGGCATCGTCGAACGCATCGGTGATTATGCTAAAAACATCGCCAAGCGCTCCGTCGCCATATCGCAGACACCGCCCATCGGCCCGACCAAAACCATCGCCCGCATGGGTGCCCAGGTTCAGACCATGATCAAGGATGTACTTGATTCCTATATGGCCCGCGACGCCGACAAGGCCGACCGGGTGAGGGCTAGCGACAGCGAAGTCGATCTGCTGCACACCAGCCTGTTTCGTGAAATCCTCACCTATATGATGGAAGACCCACGCAATATATCATCGTGCACCCACCTACTGTTCGTCGCCAAAAACATTGAACGCATCGGCGATCATGCCACCAACATTGCCGAAAACGTTCATTATCTGGTGCATGGAAACTTGCCTGCCGAAAAACGTGTGAAGGAAGACCAGTCCAGCTATACAGTGGTCGGTACGGAAGGAAACGGAGAATGAACACCCGTATCCTGATTGTCGAAGATGACCCTGCGCTCAGTGAGATGCTGACCTATAACCTGGGCAGTGCCGGGTTTGAAACAACACTGACGGCAGATGGCGATGAAGCTGTCGCCGTCATTCTCGATGAAACACCCGATCTGGTCATTCTCGACTGGATGCTTCCCAACCTGTCCGGTATCGAAATCTGCCGCCAGATCCGGGCCAATGCCGATACCCGACGCCTGCCGATCATCATGCTCACGGCTAAGGGCGAGGATACGGACCGGGTACGTGGCCTCAATACAGGTGCCGATGATTATGTCGTCAAACCCTATTCGCCAAACGAACTGATCGCCCGGGTTCAGGCCCTGCTGCGCCGAAGCAACCCCGACGGTTTGGCCGAAGTGCTGCATTTTGAAGACATTGCCATGGACCTGCTCGAACATCGCGTCACACGCGATGGCATTGCGGTTAAACTGGGGCCAACGGAATTCAGATTATTGAAGGTCTTTCTGGAAAAGCCGGGGCGGGTTTATTCGCGTGAACAATTGCTCGACAAAGTCTGGGGCCGCGATATTTATGTTGAGACAAGAACCGTTGATGTGCACATCCGCCGCCTCCGCAAAGCCCTCAATGCTGGTGGGAAAAGCGATATTATCCGCACCGTTCGGTCAGCCGGATACTCTCTTGATTCCCGACTTGACGATACTTAACGGCATTTCCTGAAAACAGCGTTAAAATTAATCGTATAGCCGGTTGATTTATAAAGGCTTTTTTCATGATATGTGATAATAATCGTGACCTGAAAAGCCATGGCCAAGTCACGATTTACATATATCCGCATGCTTTTGCGGTTTCGCAACGTGTTGCGCAACGACCATCTGGTATTGTCGGCATTGGGAATTGTCGTCGGCTGCGCCACCGGTGCGTCGATCATCGTGTTTCGCGAATTCATCCAGTTTACCCAATTGGAGTTGTTTGGTGCTGAGCCGGAAAATCTGCTGGGTGCCGCTCTGGCGCTACCGTGGTGGCAGGTTCTGGCAATCCCGACGGCTATGGGATTGCTGGTCGGTCTGGTCGTTTATCATTTTCTCCCCGAACAGCGTCCGCAGGGTGTTGCCGATGTGATTGAGGCCAATGCCCTTCAGGGTGGGCGCATGTCATCACGCATCGGCCTCAAGGTTGCGATCGTCAATGCCCTGTCGATTGGTGGCGGGGCATCGGTTGGTCGCGAAGGCCCGGCTGTTCATATTGGGGCCTGTCTCGGGGCCTGGTTGGCAAGACGCCTGCACCTGACCCGGTCATTGACCCGGACACTGATCGGCTGTGGCGTGGGCGCTGCCGTCGCCGCTTCCTTTAATGCACCAATTGCCGGTGCGCTGTTTGCCAGCGAAGTTGTTGTCGGTCATTACGCCCTGAAAGCTTTCGCGCCGATTGTCATTTCCAGTGTTGCCGCGACCGCCCTGTCGCGCGAATATTTCGGCGATTTTCCAGCCTTCGCCTTTGAAGCCGACATTCTGACATCATTTACCGAGTTTCCGGCGTTTGTCCTGCTCGGCATCGTATCCGGTGTTGCCGCAATTGTGTTTATGAAAACAATCTTCGTTGCTCAGGATATGGCGCTCAAAATTCCCGTGCCATCGTGGCTGCGACCAATGATTGGCGGTTTTGGCGTCGGCTTGATTGCTCTGGTTTTCCCGGAAGTGCTGGGAGTCGGTTATGGTGTAACGGAATCAGCCCTGCTGACCGAAATCTCCCTGATCGTGTTGATCGCCATCGGTCTCGCCAAAATCGCCGCAACCGGCATCAGTATCGGTTTCGGGTTTGGTGGCGGTGTGTTCAGTCCATCGATTGTCATAGGTGCCATGGTCGGTGGTGCCTTCGGTATTATTGCGACCATGGTCTTCCCTGAATATTCTTCCGGCCCCGCCGCCTATACCATGGTTGGTATGGGTGCTGTTGCCGCTGCCGTTCTTGGCGCCCCGATTTCAACGACCCTGATCATTTTCGAGATGACCAGCAACTACGGCCTGACGCTCGGCGTCATGCTGGCCGTTGTCGCGGCATCCGAAATTACCCATCATTTTTATGGCCGGTCTTTCTTTAATCAGCAACTCAAACGCCGCGGCCTTGATGTCAAAGAAGGATTCGAGACGGAAGTCATGCGATCCCGCACGGTTTCACAGGTTGTTTCCGACGATGCCGAAACCGTCTACCGCGATGTTTGTATTCAGGACCTGCGTTTGGAACTGCAACAATCGCGCTGGGGCGAACTGTTCGTTGTCAAACGATCGGGCGAGCTTTACGGCACCATCACGCTGGCAGATATGAGCGATTCTGCGTTTGATCATGACGTTGATGATCTGATCAAGGCAGAAGACGTCACCCGTTTGCATCCACCGATTCTGACGCCACACGATGACCTGGAAACAGCTCTGGCCCTGATGCGTGATGTTGGCGAAGAACATATTGCCGTGGTCACCGATCCTGAAACCATGACCTTCAAGGGATGCGTTCATCAGCGCGACGTTCTCGCCGCCTACAATCGCGCCCTGCTGGAAATGCGTCATGAAGAACATGGCGAGTAGGTCGCCAAGTTATCGCCATCCAGCTAGAATGTCTGATGCCAGCCAGAGAATCAAAACAGTCGAGCCGAGGGTCTTGATATGCAAGCCCCCTATTCTCAGCACGGCCTTGGCAAAAAATCCATCGGAGAATTGCACATGTTTACCAGATCGCTGCTTAACAGTGTTTCATTGAATAATGCCTTACAGCGAAGGTATTGGCGGCATGGGGCAATCGAAAACACCGGAAAAAGCGCGCAGCATCTCCATTTCGGCGGGAGATATTTTTTGATCATGCACAACACTTGTGGCACAGGCCTTCAGCAGTCGTTGTTTGTCCAGAGGTTTCAGACGAGCAAGTTTTTGCAGGGCCCGGTCCAGATTTGAAACCTTCAGGTCACTTTTTATCGCCAATTGAAGTCCACTGAACGTCAGTGTTTTTTCTGCGGCAAAAAATGCTTCTTCTATTTTGATCTGGTTTTTTTGACCAGCATACGCCATTGCCGAGAGGATCAACGCTGTCTCTTTCCTGAGTTGATTGAGATTGGAATACCACACATTCGTATCTGTCAGTTTAAAGAACTGCCCATCTAGGTGGCTAAACAGAATTTTCTGTAGTGACCATTCCATTATCCTGACCTGGGAATCGGCTTCAACCAACGCGATCATATTTTTTTTGAATGATTTGTATTGACTGAGTGACAGCTGCTTCAGCGCTGGAATGACTATATCAATTAGTGGCAGCCGGGATTTGATATGGAGGTCACCCATCTCCGGCATTAGTTTGTCCATTAACGCCTGAACATCCAGATCGGCGTGCGTCTGCAAATGTTTCAATTGCCGGTCACGAACGTCCTGTTCCGGGTCGAGCAGCAGGGTATAAATAACGGCGCGGGCACCATAGGGCTCGCGAGCAGCCTCTATAATGACCAAAGGCAAACCTGATATCAGTGTGCGCGCATAGTCGATTGTTTCCTTGTTGGGACTGCCGATTTGATCAAGCGCATGTGTGACATCTGCCATTGCAGCACCCGTGACGACAGTGGCGACCTTTTTGGCCATTTCTTGCCGTGCCCAGGGTTCGATTTTATCGGCCTCTTTTTCTTGAGGCGAGTCTGTTTCGTCGGAACGTGCGAATTCTCCGTTCCATTGTGGGTCAATGCGCAAGATACGCTTATCGAGCGGCGGGTGCGTGGCGGACAATGATTGCATGAAACCCGAAATGCCCTCGGCAAAAAAGGCATGGCAGAATTCGGACGCGCCGGAGTTTTCCACTTCTGACCCAATTTTGAGTCCGCCAATTCTTTTCAATGCGCCCCCTATTCCATCTGGATTACGGGTAAATTGTACCGCTGAGGCATCTGCCAGGTATTCCCGTTGCCGACTCACTGCGGCCTTGATTAGAGAACCAAAGAATGTACCCGCATAACCGATTACCATCAGACCTATTCCCAGCAACACGACTCCACCCGCCCCTTTACCGCCTTTCCGGCCGCCTCTCGAATGTGAAACGGATCGCATAATATGATAACCGATAATGCCGATTATCAGGATGCCATGGAGCACGCCCATCAAGCGAATGTTAAGCCGCATATCGCCATTAAAAATATGGCTGAATTCATGGGCGACAACGCCTTGCAGCTGATCACGACTAAAATGATCGATCGCCCCCTGAGTAACCCCGATCACGGCATCGCGCGGAGAGAGGCCGGCAGCAAAGGCATTTATCCCTGGCTCATCCACCAGCACATAAACCGGCGGAGCCGGAGTGCCGGAAGCAATGGCCATTTCCTCCACCACGTTCAGCAATTTGCGTTGCTTCGAATCGTCCGTATTTTGCGGGACCAGCTTCCCGCCAAGTGCCTCCGCAACGGTTTTGCCGCCGCCCGACAAGACCATGATCTTGTAGAGACTGCCGATCAACACCACGACACAGACACCCGTACCAACGGCGGCAAATATCTGCCAATCCATTTGCTGGAAAAAATCCCCACCGTCTTGAACTTGTTCGCTATTAATATATCCGAACACCCCCATCACCAGGAGGTTGGTCATGATGACTAAGGTGATCACAGCGACAATATAGAGGAAGACAAGTTGAACCGTATTTTTACGGCTGCGGTCTTGCAATTCAAAGAAATTCATTTCATGCGCCAGTTAGAAAGTAGCATTTAGAACGATACTTTTGGCGCGGCCTGGATGGTCTCGCTATCTTCAAATTCCAGCAAGCTCGCATCTCGCGCATGCCCGAACATTGGAGCGAAGAAAACGGGGGGGAAACTTTGTTTAAAAATGTTATAGTCCATCACCTGGTCGTTAAAGGCCTGGCGGGCGAAGGAAATCTTGTTTTCGGTGCTGGTAAGCTCCTCACTTAATTGCATCATGTTCTGATTGGCTTTCAAATCCGGATAGGCCTCCATCACCATATTGAAATTCATCAAAGCTCCAGCCAGTTTGCCATCTGCACCAATCAGGTCTTTTATTGCGCTGGCATTTCCCGGATCTGCAGCAGCGTTGGACAGCATGTTTGCCGCCGCATTGCGCGCCTGAACTACTGCCTCCAGGGTTTCACGCTCGTGCTTGATATACCCCTTGGCGGTCTTGATGAGATTGGGTATCAGATCGTATCGCCTTTTTAATTGCACCTCGATCTGTGCAAAAGCATTTTTAAAACGATTATTCAGCGCAACCAGTTTGTTATATACTCCAATCACGTAAAAAATGATCAGTGCAATAACAACCAGAACGATTATTATTGTGATATCCATATTTCTCGCCTTTTTTGAAAAACCAATGGGGTCAGTATAAATTTACGCGACCATTCCTCATTCCCTAAATGACAGTCGATTGCGTGAACTTCTTACCACGTTACAACTACCTATGGAACCACATCCCCTTTGAAGACATCAGATGGCCCAAATTTGGATATCGTCCCACGCATGGAACGACATATTCCATTATTTTCCGTTATTCAGACTCTTACCTCCAGTGTTTTCGCCTGGCATCGACTTCCCCTGCCTAATCCGGGAGTGGGTTTACGTCGAATATCCTTGATCAGGCTCACGATTACCCGGAACTGTCCCCTCGACATCGCAATGTACCAAATTCCACTCAACAGATGGCATCACATGATGGTCCCTCCGGTCGGGCGTGTTATAAAGCACTTATGTCCGACCCATTTGACCTTACTGAAGCAGCGCCCGCACCTTCAACCCCAAGCCCGGCAACACCTGCGGCTTACCTGTCGTCGCTGAATGAAACCCAGTCTCAGGCTGTGCAGACCATCAACGGTCCGGTTCTGGTGCTGGCCGGTGCGGGAACCGGGAAAACCCGGGTTCTGACCACGCGCATGGCCCATATCCTGATGCAGGGTCGCGCCCGGCCATGGGAGGTCCTTGCGGTCACCTTCACCAATAAAGCGGCACGGGAAATGAAGGAACGGGTCGCTACGCTGGTTAATCGCCCGGTCGAAGGCTGGTGGGTTGGCACCTTTCACGCCGTTGGTGCACGGATGCTTCGCCATCATGCCGAAGCCGCCGGACTGAAACCAAATTTCACCATTCTTGATACCGATGACCAGATCAGACTGATCAAGCAACTGGTTGATATTCATGACCTTGACGACAAACGCTGGCCAGCGCGAGCCATCGCCGGAACCATTCAGCGCTGGAAAGACCGCGGCCTGACGCCGGACAAGGTCACCGCTGCGGAGGGGTCCGATACCGCCGAAGGCCGGATCCTGTCGCTTTACACCGAATACCAGAACCGCTTGCAGGTGCTGAATGCGGCGGATTTTGGCGATCTGCTGCTGTTGTGCCTGAAGCTTTTCAAGGAACATCCTGAAATCCTTGCCAGGTTCCAGAACCAGTTCCGCTACATTCTGGTCGACGAATATCAGGATACCAACGTTGCCCAGTACCTTTGGCTGCGCCTCCTTGCGCAGACCCATCGCAACATCTGCTGTGTCGGCGACGATGATCAGTCGATCTATTCGTGGCGCGGGGCCGAGGTCGGCAACATCCTTCGTTTTGAGGAAGATTTTCCGGGTGCGGAAATCGTTCGACTGGAACGGAATTATCGCTCGACGCCTCATATTCTCGCCGCCGCATCCGGCTTGATCTCGCATAACGAGGGACGGTTGGGAAAGACCCTGTGGACGGATATCAATGAAGGCGAGAAGGTCCGGGTTCAGGGGGTTTGGGATGGTGAGGAGGAAGCGCGAACGGTCGGTGACGAAATTGAAAGCCTGCACGCCGGCGGAAACAGCCTGAACGAAATCGCCATCCTTGTGCGTGCCAGTTTTCAAACTCGTGAATTTGAAGAGCGGATGATCACACTGGGCATTCCCTATCGCGTTATCGGTGGCGCGCGGTTTTACGAGCGCCAGGAAATCCGTGATGCCATCGCCTATCTACGTGTCACCGTTCAACCCGATGATGATCTGGCATACGAGCGCATCGTCAATCTGCCCAAGCGCGGCATCGGCAAGGCAGCCCTGCAGACCATTCACCAGTACGCCCGTGCCGAAGGATTGTCGTTGACGCGCTCGGTCCTGCAACTGGTTGAAACGGACGAGTTTAAACCCAAGGTCCGCAAAACCCTGTCTGATCTGATGAACGACTTTTCGCGCTGGCGTTCCATGGTTTCAACGATGGATCACGCTGAACTGGCGGGTATCATTCTCGATGAGTCGGGTTATACCGCCATGTGGCAGGACAGCAAGGCACCGGAAGCGCCGGGACGGCTCGACAACCTCAAGGAAATGATCGTTGCCCTTGAAGAGTTCGAAAATCTCGGCGGCTTTCTCGAACACGTCAGTCTGGTCATGGAGAACGAAGAATCCACATCCGATGAAAAGGTTACAATGATGACCCTTCACGGGGCCAAAGGGCTGGAGTTCGAGACCGTTTTTCTTCCGGGCTGGGAAGAAGGCCTGTTTCCCCATCAGCGCGCGCTTGATGAGGGCGGTGCCGGTGGACTGGAAGAAGAGCGCCGCCTCGCCTATGTCGGCATCACCCGCGCCGGTCGGCGGGCGCGCATTCTGTTCGCCGCCAATCGCCGTATATACGGCAAATGGCAAAGCGCTTATCCATCCCGGTTCATCGACGAACTGCCGCCGGATCATGTTGACGCGGAAACCGCTCAGGGTCTGTATGGGTCGGAACGTCCGTCACGCAATCATGGGCTTGAAGATTTCGGTTCCGGGTTTTCCCTGACACCACGCAACCGCCGCCGCACCGGTGTCGCCCATCACAACCTCGATAGTGACAGCTGGAAAACTGATGAACGTGAGGGCCCGTCAAGCGGATACAGTATTGGCGAGCGGGTTTTTCACCAGAAATTCGGCTATGGGCGGATTACCGCCATGGATGGCAACAAACTGGAAATCGCCTTCGAGAAAGCCGGTAGCAAAAAAGTTGTCGATAGTTTTGTGGAAGCAACATGACCGCACTGACTTTTCTGTGGCGAATTGAAATCAAGGTCCCGCAACATACGCATCAGGCATTCGAAGACCTGTTCAGCACCTTTTCGTCAGCCGTCACCAGTTTTATCAACGAAATCGACAACAGTTGGCGCGTTGAAGGGTTCTGCGATTCCGAACCCGATGAGCGACGTGTCAATCTGGCCTTGAAAAACCTTGCTGAAATTTTTGAAATCGAGATACCTGTTGCGCGCTTTGATCTTGTCCCGCCGAGAGACTGGATCGCCGACAACCTCGCTGATTTTCCACCGTTGAAAATCGATCGTTTTTTCATCTTCGGATCACACGTCGCTGAAACCCCGCCCGCCGGAACCATTCCGCTGGCGCTGGATGCGGGGACCGCGTTCGGATCAGGAGAGCATGCCAGTACAGAAGGTTGTCTGCGCCTGATGGCCCGGCTTCATCGCACCCGGAATTTTTCACGGATTCTCGATATGGGGTGCGGGTCCGGCATTCTCTCACTGGCCGCAGCAAAGCTCTGGCAGTCACCAGTTTTGGCCAGCGACATCGACGACGAAGCCGCCAGGGTTTGTCAGCTTAACGCTGAACGGAACGGCGTCGGACGGTTTGTTCAGGCGACTTGCGCAACAGGTTACGGATCATTGCCGGTCAGAAACCGTGCCCCCTACGATTTGATTGTCAGCAATATTCTGGCCCGCCCACTGATGAACATGGCAGGCGATCTCAGCCACCATCTGGTTTCCAATGGCGGTTACGCTATACTTTCGGGATTGCTGGAGCGTGATGGCAATCGCGTACTCGCGGCCCATCGCGGCTTTGGTCTTCGGCTGGTTCGCCGCATTACCATTCGGGGCTGGCAGACACTGCTGTTGCAAAAAAACTGACAAAGGGAGATGGGTTCTGCCCTGGTATAGCTTGATCAACGGGATTGGCGTGCTGATCGCCACCGGTTATTCAGGATATGTTATCAGCGGGGCAAGAATTCCATGGGCCGGGTTATTATCCGTTGTCATTTATGTGGCCGGATTTGTCCTGCCGCTGATCATCGAGCATCGTCGGCTGGGGGCGGGGTTCGATCGGATAGAAGCAACGTATCGCACAAACCGGCACCGTGAAATCAACCCTCCGCGAGAAGAGGTTTTTGCCCCCCGAACCACATCGGCCCAGTCATCTCCCTCTCGGGCACACCAGCGCAGAGGCACGCCGGTCAAGCTGTTTGTTGCCTGCGCGATGATCGCCACCGGGTTGCTGGGATTTGATATCATTGAACTGATCGTCAACATGCCCGCATCCGAAATGCCAAGCGACAGAATCTCCAATTTCTAGGGGGCTTTTTGCCGCAATAAGGGAGATATACGCTAGCGCGTTGATACAACCGCTTCCCCTTGGTCAACAATACGCCAGGCCGGGAAATAGGCTGTAACGGTGGTGCCAACTCCGGGCGTGCTTTCCAGCGTCATTTTTCCACCATGTTGTTCGATCAGGCTGTTACACAGCGACAGGCCAAGTCCGGTGCCCTCGTGGGTTCGGGTCATGATATCATCGACCTGACCAAAAGGTTCCAGCACTTTGGCGATATCCTCTTGCGCAATGCCGATACCTGAATCCCTGACTCTCAGGACAAACATCCCCTCGCTATCTTTTTCACAATCCAGCCAGACCGTCCCGTTGGCCGATGTAAATTTGGTAGCGTTCGACAGGAAATTGATGATGATCTGCTTAATCCGCGTGGTGTCCGCCCGCAGCCTCGGCAGGTCGTCCGGTATATCGACAAGCAGCCGGAGGTTTTTTTGACGAATGGAATCTGTTAGCAACAGGCGGCAGGCCTCGACGACTTTGGGCAGACTGATCACACTTTCATCAAGGTTAAGCTCTCCCGCCTCAATCTTGGAAATATCCAGAATATCGCTGATAACTGTCAGCAAATGATTGGAAGATTCATGAATGTCGCCGGCATATTCGCGATATTTCCTGTTTTCCAAAGCCCCCATCATCTCGTCTTTCATGACCAGCGAGAACCCAATAATGGCATTCAGAGGGGTGCGCAATTCATGACTCATATTCGCCAGAAACTGACTTTTTGATCGACTTGCGAATTCAGCTGTTTCTTTCGCACGGTTCAGGTCTCGCGTGCGCGCATCGACTTTTTGTTCAAGAGATGTATTCAGTTCCTGCAACGCCAGTTCTGCAGACCGGCGCTCCGCAATCTCGCGGCGCAACTCTTTGGTTCGCGCTTCGACCCGGCGCTCCAGTTCATCACGCGCTTCTTTCAGTTTCTGTTCCGCGCGCTCGCGCTGGCGGAAATGATGCTCGGTAATTTCCATAAATTCATTGCCCGCTTTCGCCAGCATGCCAAGTTCGTCTTCGGCATGTACCGGATCAACTTTCAAACGCAGGCGTTCCGGATTGTCCGGGTCGATACGACTGAAAGAGTCGGCCAGCCGGGTCAGGGGTTGAGTCAGCAAGATATAGAACACGGCAAAATAGAGGATCACCAGAATCAGTGGAAGAATGATTCCGGCAGCGACGAGGAACGTGGAGCGCTTGTAGAATCCGGCAAAGGCGGTATCCATATCGATATCAACGGTCAGTTTGCCGGGAGACTGGTCAGAGGTTTCGTACGGTCTCAACAGCACTGAAAACTCACGGATATCTTCCATGATCGAACGTGAAATCCATCGGGTCGAACTTTCACGTTGTGACTGCACTTCCTGCGCCAGGATCATTGACGAGTCATCATCAACCTGGGCATTGATGATGAACTCATATTCCATCAGCCCCTGAACCACTTCATCGGCCAGCTCTTCATCAAGCAAATGAACGGAACGTTCAGCGGTCGTCGCACTGACTTTAAGAATACGTTCTATTTCTGCTTCAAATTCAACGAGCTGGTTGGAAAAATCGTGATAGACTTGTGCGGAGCTCAATCCGACGCCAAGAATAAAGGCGATGATCACCCCCGTTCTGGCCAGCTTGAATGATAACCGCTTGTGCAATCCGGCCTTATAGAACGTTGGGTGCATATCAACAGGCGCGACGACAGAGGCGGAGGATTCCGGCATCTCTGCAGGTTTGGACTGCTCGGGTGACCTATTTCCCAAAACCATACGTTGCCTAATACCTGTTTACAGAACCCCATCTGGAATTACCGTATCGCACTTTGTCTGAATTTGCGATTCTTCCGGACCTGATCCCTCATGGCGTATTATATTTTAATCTGTCTTATCAAAAGGTTATCAGAGCGAAAACAATCAACTGTCGTTTTCTTCCACTGACAGATTTAGCGCCTCTCTGATCCGGACAATCATTTCCTCTTCTGGCTCCTCGACCTCACCATCCGCCGCACTGACGGCAATGCAGATACCAAGAATAAGTTCGGATGAGGCTTTGTCGCTGGCCACCTGACGGATTGACAGCAATGCCGTCTCGATCCCCTTTTCCCGATCTTCGCTGACGCCATCACAGAACTCATCAAACCGGTCCAGTCCCTTGCCGGTATCCACATGCCGCAAAAGATCAAGTTCATCAAAGGTCGAGATAACCTGCGCACGTTCCTCGTCTTCGACAATTCCATCGGCGATGGCGACCAGCGCCGTCGCCGCCATGGCAGCTTCCATAACTGTTTCATGAGTTGCCGTATCGGAACTGCCAAACAGGCTTTTCAGTTTGCCGGCCAGGAAAAATTCTCCGATTTTGCCACTCAACCCAGACATAATTTTCTGTTTTCGGCGGAGCTGCGCTTTGTGTTCCATATCCACGGCATGCGCTTTACGGCGACGTTCATATTCCGCGTCACGGTCTGAAATCAGGGTTTCAATCCGCTTTCTGAGTTCCGGGTTTTTATCCAGCACCGGTTCCAGATCGGCCAACTTCAACTCAAAGGTGACGGAAAACCACAGCCCCTGTACCGATGATCCGCGCCGACTTCCATTGAACAGGCTGGACACACCAAAAACATCCCCCGGCTCCAACTCAAGAGCTATGAAGTCAGAATAACCTTCATGAGGCAGAACAATGCCGACCCGCCCTTCACCAAGCACGAACATCGATCCGCCTGCATCGCCACATTTCAGCGTCATATCCGGCGGTGCGATCTCATGGCGTTCGGCGACTGCCGCCAGTGATTCCAGATCTTCGCCCGACACGCCTTCGAACAATGGTGAGCGGCTGAGCGCAGTGCCGGCCCCACCTCTGGTTTCCAGAACCTTATGACGGGACGGCCAGCCAAACTGGTCAAACCGGCTGCCCGGTCCGAATTCCCGGTGCATGATACCCGCCTGAATGTCGTGTTTCTTGAAGGCTGCCCATACCGCCTGCATGGCTTCATCCTTGGCGACGAAGCGATCTTCAAATTTGGCGAAAAAATAAAGTACGCCGTATTCGATCCCCCCTTCGCTGGTTCCCTTTACAAACACATTGGCGGTCGGATCACGCAGAATAAACCGTGATTCACGGAGCATTTCCCTAACCGCCCGGGTGACCAGATCTGGTGGTGAGGAAAATTCAGCCGTGAAATCCAGTTGTCCCCGAACCCGCCGCGCCGGACGCGAAATATTGGAAAATTCGGAACTGGCGACGGCACTGTTGGGATAGATGACTGTCGCATCCGACACATATTCATAAAGCGACACTGAACGCCAGTTGACGTCGTCGACCCGCCCGACAACGCCATCGATTTCAATTGTGTCGCCTCTTTTGAAACTTCTCGACAGGTTCAGGGAAATGCCCGCGAACAATTCACCCAAAGTGCTCTGCGCTGAATATCCAATGATGAAAGCGGCAGCCCCGGATGTCGCGGCGATAGCAGTGATCGGTTCGCCGTAAACGAAGTGCAACACTACCATAATGGCGATCAGATAGATAAAGGCGGCAACAAAGTCGGTCAGTAATCGCGGCACCGTTGACTCGCCGCGTTCAGCCAGAATCCCGTCCCAAACGACGACTTTCAAAACAGCGTTGCATAAAAATGCCAGCGACAGCCACCAGAGCGTCGCGATCACACGGCCAACATCCTCTGCGAACGCCGAGAGAGAAAACCATTCGAGAATGTAGTGATCGAAACCAAAGGTCAGCGAAAAAAAGACCAGCATCTGCAAGGCGAACACGATGCGGTTATTGTATTTCCCGGCGATCCAGCGAACGGTTGTTACGAATACAATAGCCGCACTCCCCAGCACAGCCATCATGCCGAGAACCTGAAAAAAGTTTCCCGCTGTTTCCATCTTGTTGTCCTAAACCAGCATTCCCCATAATTATAGCGCCCTAAAATGGACCAGAGGCTGGAATCTGTCTAGCGATTCTGTATGTCAAAATATTTTCGGGCAGGTCTCTTTTTCGTGTAATACCAACGCCTTGCCCTAAACCCAGCGAAACACCGCATACCCGAAGATGAGAGAAATGATCAACCCGCCCCAAAGCGGGGTGCCGAACAATCCCAGCCAGCCAAGGTGGATAAAGGCGCTGCCCAGGATCGTAATAAAAAGCCGGTCGCCGCGTGTTGTATCAAGGGTCAGAATACCGTGCCGCGGGGCACCGCCGGGACGACGCCATTCAAGAAAGCCTATGCAACTGATGGCACTGAAGATAAAGATAAAAAACGCCGCCGTCGGCCATGTCCAGGCCATCCAGGATAAACCCATATCTGCTCCTCCTGTTACACACGACCAAGGGCAAAACCCTTGGCAATGTAGTTGCGGACAAAATAAATCACAAAGGCACCCGGAATAATCGTCAGCGTACCGGCGGCCGCCAGCAGGCCCAGTTCATACCCGGATGTGCTGGCCGTCCGCGTCATCACCGCAGCGATCGGCTTGGCGGCAACGGACGTCAGTGTTTTCGCCAACAGCAATTCGACCCAGGAAAACATGAAAGTGAAAAAGCAGGCAACACCGATGCCCGCCGCAATCGTCGGTATGAAGATCCGGACAAAGAACCGCCCGAACGAATACCCATCCACATAGGCCGTCTCATCCAGCTCTTTCGGGACACCGGACATGAACCCTTCCAGAATCCATACCGCCAGCGGAATATTGAACAGGCAATGCGCGAGGGCCACGGCCAATGGCGTATCGAACAGATTGACGGCGGAATACAGCTGGAAGAAGGGCAGGGCAAAAACCGCTGGCGGTGCCATGCGGTTGGTTAGCAGCCAGAAAAACAGATGTTTGTCACCAAGAAACCGGTAGCGCGAGAACGCATAGGCCGCAGGTAACGCAACACTGACGGAAATCACCGTGTTGATGCCGACGTAGGTCAGGGAATTCAAGTAACCGGTATACCAGGTGGGGTCGGTAAAAATCGTGATGTAGTTATCCAGTGTAAATTCATGCGGCCAAAGCGAAAACGTGCCAAGAATTTCATTGGTCGTTTTGAATGACATGTTGATCAGCCAATAGATGGGCAGCATCAAAAAGAAAATATAGAGGATAGGGACGATGGCAGATCTTTTCATCACTGGTCCTCGTTTTTCATCATCAGGGTATAAAACACCCAACTGACCAGCAGAACGATCAGGAAATAAATCAGCGACATGGCGGCAGCTGGCCCAAGATCAAACTGTCCAAGCGCCACCTTGACCAGATCAATCGACAGGAAGGTCGTCGCATTCCCCGGTCCGCCACCGGTCAGCACGAAGGGTTCTGTGTAGATCATGAAGCTGTCCATGAAACGCAACAGAATGGCGATGGTCAGGACCCGCTTCATTTTCGGCAACTGGATGTAGCGGAATACCGCCCACGGTCTGGCACCATCAATTTTTGCGGCCTGATAATAGGCATCGGGAATCGAGTTCAGCCCCGCATACGCCAGCAGCACAACCAGTGACGTCCAGTGCCAGACATCCATCAAAATCGTTGTAAACCATGCTGCCATCGGTTGGCGGGTAAAGTTGTAATCGATCCCCAGGGCATTGATCGTGTGGCCGAGCAGGCCGATATCCGGCAGGGCAAAAATATTCCACATGGCGCCAACCACATTCCACGGAATCAGCAGCGGCATTGCCATCAGCACCAGACAAACCGACACCCACGGTCCTTTCTTCGGCATGGTCAGCGCAATTGCGATACCCAACGGCACCTCGATGGCCAGAATAATACTGGTAAATATCAGTTGTCGCCCAAGCGAGGCATGGAAGCGTTCCGAATTCAGAACCGCTTCGAACCATTTGACACCTTCAAAAAAGAACACGTTGTTGCCGAACGTTTCCTGCACCGAATAATTAACCACCGTCATCAGCGGGATCACGGCATTGAAGGCAACCAGCACAACAACCGGAAGAACAAAGAACCAGGCTTTCTGGTTTGTTGTTTTGTTATCCATGTGAACCTCCGGAAACCATCCAGTCGTTGGCATAAACCTGCGTATGATCGGGATCGAATTTCAAAAATGCGCTGTCCGACGGAACATGCCCGCCATCCGCCACCAGCAGTTTGATGACATCATCGCCATGGCGCGCTTCAACAATGCTGAAGCGACCGGCATCACTGACTTTCTCGACCCTGACAGGAACCCCCTGATCGGCAAAGTTGATGAATTCCGGGCGGATGCCGATTTCAAGACGCGCAGTGGTATCATCGTTGCGAACGTCATTTGTCATTTCAATGGCGGTGCCGTCATAAACCGGTTTGCCCTGATCGAGCGTACAGCCGAGAACATTCATCCCCGGTGAGCCAATAAAATGGCCAACGAAAGTATGTTGCGGGCGCTCGAACAGTTCGACCGGAGTGCCGATCTGAACCACTTCACCTTCCTGCATGACGACAACCTGATCGGCGAAGGTCAGGGCTTCGGTCTGATCATGGGTGACATAAATCATGGTTGTACCAATTTGCTGATGCAGCTCCTTCAGCTTCGAGCGCAAGACCCATTTCAAATGCGGATCGATAACCGTCAACGGCTCATCAAACATGATCACGTTGACGTCTGACCTGACCAGACCGCGCCCCAGTGAAATTTTCTGTTTGCCGTCCGCCGTCAGTCCGGCGGCCCGCGTCATCAGGGTTTCGCCAAGATCAAGCATATCGGCAATTTCGCGAACCTTTTTGTCGATGTCCGGTTCGGCGAGGCCCCTGTTACGCAACGGAAAAGCAAGATTGTCGTAAACCGTCATGGTGTCATAAACGACGGGGAACTGGAAAACCTGAGCAATATTGCGGTGATCGGCAGGCAGATGGGAGACTTCCTCGTCACCAAACCAGACTTCACCCTGGGTTGGCGTCAGAAGGCCGGAAATAATGTTGAGCAACGTCGTCTTGCCGCAGCCCGACGGTCCGAGAAGCGCATAGGCTCCGCCATCGGACCAGTCGACACTCATCTCCTTCAAGGCCCAGTCAATATCGTTGACCGGGTTTTCCAGATAGCTGTGACGGAGGTTTTTCAGGCTGATTTTTGACATTGTTAATCCCTCACGCCGCCATAAGCTGATCGTCTTCGCCAAAATACAGACATTGGCTGGTATCAAGATAGAACGCCGTCATCTTGCCGAGCTCAATGGCATGAATACCCTGGGTCTGCGCCACCCAGGGCTGTCCATCCAGATCAAACCTGACGACACTTTCCGATCCGCTGAGTTCAGCGACCAATACCCGACCGTCAAGTTTGACGCTGTTTCCAGACATCGCATCCAGCGTCACAAAGTGCGGGCGTACAGCCATCCGGTAGATACCATCGGAAAGACCCGTCCCGTCGGCGGGCCAGCTGACCTGATCGTTGAGCACGAACCGCCCGCTGATCAGCTTGACCTCGGCAGCATTGATCGGCGGATCGGAGAACACCTGAGCTGTTAGCAGATCAATCGGACGGCGGTAGACATCTGCGGTTTGACCGAACTGGGTGATGTGTCCTTCATGCAACGTTGCGCTATGGCCACCCAGCAACAGGGCTTCGGTCGGTTCCGTTGTCGCATAGACCACTGTGCAGCCGCGATCCTGAAACAGTCTGGGCAGCTCGTCGCGCAGTTCTTCGCGGAGTTTGTAATCAAGATTGGCCAACGGCTCATCAAGCAAAACCAGATCGGCATCCTTGACCAGAGCGCGGGCCAGCGCCGTACGTTGCTGCTGACCGCCGGACAACTCACTCGGTTTGCGGCCCAGCATCGGCACCAGTTTCAGCAATTCGGCGACACGCCCGACACGCTCGTTTATTTCTTTTCGAGAAAATCCGCCAACACGGAGCGGTGAGGCGATATTATCAAATACGGAAAAATGCGGATAGTTGATGAATTGCTGGTGGACAAAAGACACATTGCGCTTCTGCACCGGAACGCCGGTGACGTTTTTGCCGTTGAACCAGACTTCACCCGATGTCGGAACCTCAAGTCCCGCCATCAGTTGCATCAGGGTTGTTTTTCCGGCCAACGTCGTGCCCAGCAAGATATTGAACTGATTGTCGACCAGTTCTACGCTGGTGTCATATATGTGGGTGTCCACCCCTACTCTTTTGACAACGTTTTTCAGTATTAGCGTCATTCTCGGTGGCCCTACAGTTCGACACAATGGCCCGCCTGCGCAGTCCAGCCCAATGCGGCTCACTGGCAACAGGGAAACAATACAACAATACGTTCAACGATATGAATTATTTGATATCGGTGAGTATGCCAGGGAGCGCATTGCTCCCCGGCATCTCTGTTTTGGCAGCCTTTTACAAGGCCGCTATTACTTCGCCCACCGTTTGATGAGCTCTTCATAGACGATGGTTTCGCCTTTCGGTTTCTCATTAACTTTGGCTTTCGGTGAACCCGGCTTGTTGAGCCAGACAGACGGATCCGATTCCTTGTTCAGGCGCGGGCCACAACCGCCGTAGGTGTTGGCTTTTTCATCGGCAGCCTGCATCCGGGACATAACCAGATCCATTTCACCGGCCAACCTGTCCATCGCCTGCTGCGGCGTGAACGCGCCCGAGTTGACGTCACCGATCTGCTGCCACCAGATTTGCGCCAGCTTCGGATAATCGGGAACATTAATACCGGTCGGCGACCACAATACGCGGTCAGGCGAACGATAAAATTCAACCAGTCCGCCAAGGTTTGGCGCACGATCCGTAAACGATTTATGGTTAATCGTGCTGTCACGGATGAACGTCAGGCCAACGTGGCTTTTCTTGACGTCGACTGTTTTAGAGACA
>JAJFIJ010000300.1 GCA_021775105.1 Rhodospirillales bacterium
TTCAAAACACCATAGGCCATGCTTGCCGAAATACCGAGCCTGAACTGCCCGCAGTTTCCTCCCCTGAGGCTTGTCCGACACCTGCCGAACCGTGCCCAGGGCCAGCACCGAGATACGGCAGATGTCCGACAACCCTTAACACGAACCGCCCTTTTCGCCACCCGTAAAAGCCTTCCGGTACGGGCACAACTGTGGACATCGAATTCAGGTGTATGCTGTCTTACGCATTTTGCACGTCAATGCGCTCTCTTCCCCGCCTTGTGAGGATTACATTTGCCCTTCAACAACGGTTAATCCAAGTGTATGCCATGCCTGCATTCCGCCCCGGTAATAGAGTATTTTGTCGGCAGGGTAACCTTCGCGCAACATTGCCTTGATCGCCATTGGCGACTGCCCGCACCACGGACCGTTACAGAACAGGGCGACCTTTTCGGCTTTGGCACAATCCCATTTATTGTTCGTGCCTTTTGTGCAGCCGACTTCGTCCAGGCGCTGGGCCATCTGGGTATAGGGCATGTTAACGGCACCCGGAATGGTGCCATTGAGGTGCCATTCAACGGTCCGGCCATCAATCACCTTTCCACCGGACTTGGCAAAATCCAGCAACTCCACCTCGCCGACGGTGACGACGCCCGGTGCGGCTTGCATGGGTTGAATACAGAACGGCGGACATTTGCGCGATGTCTTGGCATAGGCCGGATCAATCGTCGCATCGGTGTCCTGATTGCGCATAACCTCGACCGGTCCGTCTGGGGTCATCAGCGTGACGCTGCTGGTCCGGGCATTGATTTTGACGTCAAGACTTTCAGCCGCCGATACAGGAGCGGAAAGACCGAGGGCGCATATCATTGTCAGCATTATAAATTTCATGGGTTTTCCCTTTCTGTTCAGCGTCAGCGCTTGAGGGAGTATCGTACAAATTCTATATGTTAAATTCAAATACTATATATTATCATTTTTGAATATGATGTCGTGTACCGGTCGATATCATATGCAAACCCGGTTCAGATCACTTGCCGCCCTTTCGTTGTTCGCGATACGAAATATACATGCCGCTGGTGATGATGATGGCGATACCGGCCCAGGCCAGACCGTCCGGCAACTCACCGAACACGATCAGCCCCAGCAGGGCCGCTGTGACGATTTCAAAATACCCGAACGGGGCCAGAACCGGGGCCGGTGCGTGAGCATAGGCGGAGATCAGCATGAAATGGCCGACCGTCGACAGCACACCGATTGCGGCAAACAGTGCAAACTGAAACAGGTTTGGGACGACCCAGACAAACGGCAGGACCGTCGACATCAGGACAACGCCAACCAGCCCCTGAAACGCCAGAATCGCCATCGGATCGCCCTGAACGGACAACCGTCGGGTCAACAGGGAATACATGGAAAAACAAAACGCCGCTGAAAGCGACAGGATGTGGCCGGTTTCAATCTCTCCTGCGAACGGGCGAATTATCAGCATCGCCCCGCCAAAACCGACGATCAGCGCCGCCCACCGATGCAGGCCGGCGCGTTCACCAAGAACCAGCGGCGACAGGGCGGTTATGATAAACGGATAGGTGAACAGGATGGCGATGGCATCGGCCAGCGGCGTTGTCTTCAACGCATTGAAAAACAGGATGGTCGAACCCAGAATGAACAGCGCACGGACAAACTGAAGCCGCTTGTTATCAAGCGAAAGCGGCCCCGGCCCCCTGTTCATATAAATGATCGCCATGACCACAATGATATTGGCGCAGAACCTTCCCCAAACCACATACAGCGGCGACAGGCCATCGCCAATCAGGTATTTTCCAATGGCATCAACCATCGGCACAACCAGAGCGAAACCGATCATCAAGGCGATACCGCGCCCGGTCGACGTGTTCATTTGGCGGTCGTTATCTTCGGCCCGAACGTCTGGAACATGCCCATCTGTAAACTCTGGGCAATGCGCTCGGCACGCGCGACGAAAGAAGCGGCAACGGGTTCATCGAACAGCTCTTTCGCGGTTTCACCAAACAGGCCAAGCCAGATGACAAAATGCCGGGGCTCAACCTCGCTCAGGCTCAGATGCTTGCCCATGGGATTGCCGGTATACCGCCCGTCGGCCAGCATGACGTTCGACCAGAACAGTTTGATAACCTCCAGATGGCCGTCCCAGTCATCGCCGATGTGGCGCGCAAAAACGGGTCCGAGATCGGGGTCTTTACGGGCCTTTGCATAAAATTCATCTATCAGCACACTTATGCTCTGATCATTGATCTCGTGAAAGGCCATGATGTGTCCCCTACCCCTGCGTTCGGCGGCGTTCGCGAATTGATATGTAGATGCCGCTGGAGACAATAACAACCACCCCGGCCCAGGTCGTCATCACCGGAAAATCACCGAAAATGAAAAACCCGATCAGGGTTGCCGAGACAATTTCGAAATAACTGAAGGGAGCGAGAACCGATGCTGGCGCGTAGTCATAGGCGCGAATAATCATGTAATGGCCAACAGCCGATGCCACCGCCATCATCGACAACACCGCAATCGCCTGCATATTCAGAGGCTGCCACACGAAAACCACAACCGGTGACATCACCAGTGTTCCGACCAGCATCTGAAACGCCAGTGTCTGCCAGGCGTCACTTCGCCCCGACAGTTTTCTGGTCAGCAGATTATAGAAAGCGAAGCAGACCGCAGCGACCAGAACGTAGGGTGTCCCTTCATTTATCGCACCATTGCCCGGTTGTATGATCAACAATGAGCCGGCAAAGCCGACCCCAACCGCCATCCATCGGCGAAGGCCGGGTATCTCGCCCAGCAGGATTGGCGCGAAGGCGGTAATAAACAGCGGATAGACGAAATAAGTTGCCAGCGCGTCGGCCAGCGGCAACGTCTGAAGCCCTTGAAAAAAGAGTATGGTCGCAGCAATCAGTGCAATCGCCCGAATAATCTGCAGTAATAAATCGGGAGGCAGGGTAAACAGGTTTCTGCGAGTCGCAACGGCAACCGGCGCCATCAGCACCAGATTAAAGAAAAACCGGCCCCAGACGATCAGCAGCACCGGATAACCGGCTTCACTGAGAAACTTGGCACCGCCATCCATGACCGGAATAATGAACCACGCGGCGACAAAGATAACGATGCCACGAGTAGCGTTGTTATGAGCTGTCATTCGATTTCCGTCGGGGGCGATAGTTGGCAATAAACAGACCAACCAAAATCGTTGCCAATGCCATCAGCGCTGGTGTCGTTATCGTCTCGGAGAGAAAAACCGCACCCCAGATCACCCCCATAATCGGGATCAGATAGTTGATATAGGCAAAAAACCCGGCACCACGCAGCCCGATCAGGCGAAAATAGATCAGCGTCGCAATGGCGGTCGGCAAGGTGCCAAGATAAAGCGTGCTCCATAACGCAGACGTCGACGGTGTCAGCCGCAAGGGATCATCCACCAGAAAAGCGGCAGGAACCATGATCGCCGAGGCACAGATCATGACCGCGACGGCACGCCCGAGCAACGGTGCAGGCGGCATGTTCTTCGCCAATATCGTCGCGATTGCGTAACTGAGCGCCCCGCCGGAGACCGCCATCTGGTGTGTCAGGTCGCTGCCCAGACCTTTTAGCGCCGATGGTCCGACAAGGATGACAATGCCGCCAAAGCCGATGAAAATACCGATTAACCCATGCCGTGTCGCCCGTTCACCTTCAGAAAAAAAATGCGCCAGCAAGACCGTCGCCAGCGGCATCACCGCCATCAGGATCGACGCCAGGCTGCTCGGGATTTCCTGTTCACCCCAGCTGATCAGGGTAAATGGGATCGCATTGCCGAACAGGCCCAGCAAAATGCTGGTCAACCAGATACGCGGACTGCGGGGCAATGCCTCGCCCTTGATTGCCAATACGGCACCAAGCAACAGGGCCGCCAACGTCAGGCGTGCGGCGGTCATCGTCAACGGCGGAACGGTGACCACCGCCACCTTGATGACCATGAACGATGAACTCCAGATCGCCGCCAGTAAAAACAGGGCAAGATAGTGTTTCAGGGGAATCGGGCCGGGTGCTGATTGGGTATCGGAGCCGGTCATATAAATCCCGACCGATCAGGCTCCATAGTATTCACGGTACCATTCAACAAGCTTGGGGATGCCTTCATCGATTGAGGTTTTCGGCTCAAACCCGAAATCACGCCGGGTTGCCTCAATATCGGCATAAGTTGCGGGGACGTCGCCCGCCTGCATCGGCATGAAATCGATTTCCGCTTTTTGCCCAAGCGCCTGCTCAATCACGGAAATAAACCGCATCAACGGTTCCGTATTGTTATTTCCGATATTGTACACCCGGTTGAGGGCATCGCCATCGGCGACCACCGGCGGGTGGTCAAGACAGCCGAGAACGCCAGCAACAATATCGTCAATGTAGGTAAAATCGCGGGCCATTTCGCCGTTGTTGAAAACCGGTATCGGCTGGCCTGCGAGAATTTTCCGAATGAAGATCAGGGCCGACATATCGGGCCGCCCCCACGGGCCGTAGACCGTGAAAAACCGCAACCCAGTCAATGGAATATCAAACAGATGCGAATAGGCATGCGACATCAACTCAGTTGTTTTCTTGGTCGCCGCGTAAAGCGATATCGGCGTGTCGGTGCGGTCTTCGACAGCAAACGGCAGCTTGGTGTTGGTGCCGTATACACTTGACGATGAGGCATAGACTGCGTGTTTCAGATTTTTCAGGTGCCGGGCAATTTCCAGAATAACCAGCTGGCCTTCGACATTGGCCCGCGTATAGGCGTAGGGGTTTTCCAGCGAATAGCGCACACCGGCCTGAGCGGCCAGATGAATGATTCCGGTGATATCCGGGTGTTTGTCGACAACGCTCATCATCGCGTCCCGGTCAGCAATATCGACCTTGACGAAACTGACGCCGGAGCGGGCCAGAATGCGTTGTAGCCGCGCCTCCTTCAGCGACACTTCATAATAATCATTCAGGTTATCGATGCCGACAACCTGCTCTCCGCGATCAAGCAGGGCATGGATGGTTCGTGAGCCGATGAACCCGGCAGCCCCTGTAACAAGAATTGTCATGATGTTCTGGAACCCTCTAGCTGGTTCTGCCCCGTATACCCTCTCAGCCCGAGAAAATCACCCTACAATAAGCTGAATGCGGAACTTTTCTGCCTGATCACCTGCCAATATTTGCGAAATCTTGATGCGTAGAACTTCAAAACATTGAAACGATTGGCGCAAAATCCGGAAATTGAGGCCAAATCATTGCGAATTTTCTCATAACCGAACCCGGCAATTGCATGGCTTAACCGGCGGCATTAGATTGAGGTTAAGAAAAACAACAAAATTTCCATTGGCTTCATTGCTGGACAGGCCTTCATGGGTTTCAAAAAAATTGCGCTGAGCGACAAATACACGCTGGAAAAGGGCCGGGTTTTCCTGACCGGTACCCAGGCTCTGGTGCGTCTGAATTTACTGCAACGTCAACGCGATATGAAAGCCGGTCTGAATACGGCGGGCTACGTATCGGGTTATCGCGGTTCGCCACTTGGCGGTATGGACAAGGAATTTACCAACGCCAGGGCCTTCCTTGATGACCACCACGTCAAGTTCCACCCCGCTGTCAATGAGGACCTTGCGGCAACGGCGCTGTGGGGGACGCAACAGGTCAACATGTATCCGGGCGCACAGTATGACGGTGTATTCGGCATGTGGTATGGCAAAGGACCCGGTGTAGATCGGTCCGGCGATGCCTTCCGTCATGCCAATTTCGCTGGCACCTCGCCACACGGGGGCGTGCTGGCACTGGCGGGCGACGATCCGGCCTGCAAATCATCGACGGTACCGAGCCAGTCCGAACATGCGCTGATGGATGTCCATATCCCGATCCTGAACCCGATCAACGTTCAGGAGGTTCTCGATTTCGGCCTTTATGGCTGGGCGATGTCGCGCTATTCCGGCTGCTGGGTCGGCATGAAATGCATCACCGATAATGTCGACACCTCGGCAAGTGTTATTGCTGATCCGGATCGTGTCAAAATTATCATGCCCGATGATTTCGAGATGCCGGAAGGGGGGCTGCATATCCGCTGGCCCGACCCGCCGCAGGAACAGGAAATGCGCCTGCACAAATACAAAATCTACGCCGCTCTGGCTTTTGCCCGCGCCAACAAGCTCGACCAGATCACCATAGACAGCCCGACCCCACGGTTCGGCATTGTCGCAACAGGAAAATCCTACCTCGATACCCTGCAGGCACTTGATGATCTCGGCATCGATCAGGATGAGGCCGAACAAATCGGGCTTCGCCTCTATAAGGTCGGCATGCCGTGGCCGCTGGAGAAAGAAGGTATCCGGAACTTTGCTGAAGGGCTGGATGAAATTCTGGTGATCGAGGAAAAACGCGCGGTCATTGAAAACCAGTTGAAGGAACAGCTTTATAACTGGCGGGCAGATGTCAGGCCCCGCGTCGTCGGCAAGTTTGATGAGAACGGCCAGTGGATTCTGCCCTCTGCCGGTGAATTGACACCTGCCCGCATTGCCCGTGTGATCGCCGACCGCCTGCAACAGTTCTATGACAGTCGACCGATACACGACCGCCTCGAATTTCTTGAAGCCAAGGAACGTGCGCTGGAAGAGCGCCAGACCGATATCAAGCGCCTGCCCTATTTCTGTTCCGGTTGCCCGCACAACACCTCGACCAACGTCCCCGAGGGGGCCCGCGCCATGGCTGGCATCGGTTGTCATTACATGGTCACCTGGATGGACCGCTCGACGACAACGTTTACCCACATGGGGGCCGAGGGTGTGTCGTGGATCGGCCAGTCACCGTTCACCGACCACGAACACATGTTCGTCAATCTTGGCGACGGCACCTATTTTCATTCCGGCATCATGGCGATCCGCGCCAGTATCGCGGCGGGTGTCAATATCACTTACAAGATTCTCTACAACGACGCCGTCGCCATGACCGGCGGTCAGCCCATGGACGGCCCGCTGGATGTGCCCACAATCAGCCGCCAGACTCATGCCGAAGGGGCGACACGGGTTGTCATCGTATCTGACGAGCCGCACAAATATACATCAGCTTTGAAATTTGCACCCGGCACGACGTTTCATCACCGCGATGAACTCGACCGAATTCAGCGCGAGCTGCAAAACGTCAAGGGCGTCAGCATCCTGATTTATGACCAGACCTGCGCCGCCGAAAAACGCCGTCGGCGCAAACGCGGTCAGTTCCCCGACCCGGCCCGGCGCATCTTCATCAACACCGAAGTCTGCGAAGGCTGTGGCGACTGCGGCGTCAAATCAAACTGTGTGTCGATCACGCCTGTCGAAACCGAGCTTGGCCGCAAACGGGCAATCGACCAGTCGGCGTGCAACAAGGATTATTCCTGTATCAACGGTTTTTGCCCGAGCTTCGTCACCGTATCTGACGCTGAACCAAGAAAACACAAAGCCCTTCAGGACGTGCCGTTTGAAGCCGTGCCCGACCCTGTCCTGCCCGGATGCGAAACGCCTTATGAGGTGGTCATCACCGGCGTCGGCGGCACC
Source organism: Rhodospirillales bacterium (assembly GCA_021775105.1). Taxonomy (GTDB): domain Bacteria; phylum Pseudomonadota; class Alphaproteobacteria; order Rhodospirillales; family Casp-alpha2; genus JAJFIJ01. The sequence continues at coordinate 7,533 of JAJFIJ010000300.1, forward strand.
GGTATTGTTACCACCAGCGCCGGATTGGCGATTTCCGCGCACATTGAAGAAAAGGGCGTGACAGCGCTTGATATCGCCGGTCTTGCGCAGAAAAACGGTGCCGTCTATTCGCATATCCGGATCGCCGACAGTCAGGACAGCCTGCACGCCGTCAGAATTGCCGCTGGCGGAGCCGATCTGCTGCTCGGCTGCGACATGATTACGGCGGGTGACGCCGAAACTCTGGGCAAATTGCGCGAAGGCCGGACGCGCGCCATCGTCAACAGTCATGAAATCATGACCGCCGACTTCACCAACCAGCCCGATATGGAATTTCCGGAAAACCCCCTGAAAGACGCCCTGATCCGCGCCGTAGGCGAAGGCAACGTTGAATTCGTTGACGCCACGA
>JAJFIJ010000004.1 GCA_021775105.1 Rhodospirillales bacterium
TGAAAAAATCAGGCGTGGGTGATGTCACGGTCGTACGAGGTTATAAAAAAGAACAGATCAATCTTCCATCGATCCATCATGTGGACAATGATCTGTTTGCGAGTACAGGCGAAGTTGCCAGTCTTGTCTGTGCCAAAGAAACGCTCGAAGGGCCTTGCGTCATAGCTTATGGGGACGTCCTGTTTCGTCAATACTATCTTGATCAGCTTTTTGACTCCGAAGCCGAGATTGTGATTGCCGCCGATGCACTTTGGCGTGATCGAAAGTCATCCGACCCAAACTGGGTGCGTGATTTTGTATCCTGCACCCACAGTTCTTCAGTAGATTTTCTGAACGATGAACCGGTCTATGTCACCTCCATGAGTCACGACATGCCGGATACGGAAATCGACGCCGAATGGATCGGTCTCGCGCGTTTGAGTGCGGCTGGGAGTGTGGTCGTTCGCGAAACTATTGACGAGATACAAAAGAATGGTGAGCTCGGTTCTGCCGGGCTTGTCGATCTGTTCGACAGGATTGTGCAAAAAGGGTGCAAAATCGCCGTTGTTTTTGTGCCGGGTCAGTGGCTGGATGTGGATGATGCGGCGGATCTGATTGCGGCGGGACGTTTTCTATGATCGAGGCTGACGCATTTTTAGGTCCGGCAAAAAAACGCGGATTTGATTTTTATTGTGGGGTGCCCTGCTCGTTTCTGACCCCTTTCATAAACGAAACCATGACAGGCCCGAACCTTGACTACGTGGCCGCCGCCAGTGAGGGAGAAGCCATTGCCATTGCAGCCGGGGCCTGGCTGGCGGGCCGCAATACGATTGTGTTGTGCCAGAATTCGGGCCTCGGTAACGCCGTGAACCCGCTTACGTCGCTTAACTATCCGTTCCAGATTCCAACGTTACTGATCACCACATTGCGCGGTGAACCGGGACAAAAGGACGAACCGCAACATGAATTGATGGGTCAGATCACAATTGATCTTCTTAACACCATGAATATTCGGAATGCATATTTTCCGAATCAGGTTGCCGATGTCAGTCGAGCTCTGGACGATGCCATTGCCCATATGAACAAAACCGGCCAACCGTATGCGTTTACAATGTCAAAAGGAAGCGTTGCAGAGAGCTCAAAAAAACCAGAGATGATTTCACCGTCGCAAACTGGAGAAATAACAGATTTGCGAACGCACCAGTCCTTACCGGGTCGAATGGAAACGTTGGAGCGTCTTTTGCTTTCCATGCTTGACGACATTGGACTCATTGCGACCACAGGCAAGACCGGGCGCGAACTTTTTACGCTGTCCGACCGGGAACAACATTTTTATCAGGTGGGCTCAATGGGATGTGCTGCAGCCATGGGGCTGGGAGTTGCACTCAACACTTCAAAGAAAGTAGTTGTCATTGATGGTGATGGTGCGTTGCTGATGAAGATGGGCACGCTCGCGACAATCGGATCTTATGCACCGGAAAACTTGATCCACGTTATGCTGGATAATGGAACCTATGATTCTACAGGCGGGCAGCCAACCGTTTCGCCGGGCGTCGAATTTGCCGACATCGCCGTTGCCTGCGGATACGCCCACGGCACGAAATGCGACGGCTTGGCAGGCTTTGCAGAATCTCTGGCTTCCGCCCTGGAGCTGGAAGGTCCAAGCTTTGTTCATATGAAAATTGGGCCGGGGTCTGCAAAAAATCTTGGTCGCCCAACAATACCTCCGGCTGACGTCGCGAAAAGGTTCAAGGCCTTTCTGGCCTCAGGTCAGACTGACCGGTAAAGTTCGCACCGGGCTAACTATCCTGCATGAAAAAATCGTATAAGGAGTTTCCGTTGGGTTTGCGCAGTTTGTCGAGCTGTTTCATTTTGTCTTTTTCTTCTTTCTCGAGTTCACTCTCGAGGCGCTTGATGCGCTTGTTCAGGCCTTCGATGCGCATCAGGCCATGGGCCCGTTTAAGACCGTCTTTACGGTTTTTGTATTTGCGATAGCGAAAACCGCCAGCGGTAATCAGCATGATGATTCCGGCACCCAAAATGACAATACCGCCAACCAGTTCGGCGACCTTGTGCAGGCTGACGGCAGTTCCCCAGAACCCGATGGTGATCATCGCCGCCGCCGAAACAAACAGCGTCCGCCGGGAGGTGATTTCATCGTACTCCTGACTGTTTTCCGCTTCGGCGATAGCCAGTGCAATTTCGGTCTTGGCCATGGTTTGCCATTTCTTGAACGACATGCCCTCGTCTATGGTCCGGCCTTCACGGATAAACTGCTCAAGGCGTTTCATGACATATTCGGCATGCTCCTCCGGCGTCGGTCTGTTGCCAAGTTTGGGAACTTCAAAATCGTCTTCGTGCTGACTCATCCGCGTCGCCGTTGCCACCGTGGAGAAACATCTGCTCAGCATCCATTATCGCCAAAAGGCGTTAACGAATGGTGAGTAGGTTTCGCTGGAGCTCTACCCCAATGCGGACAAACGCTGACGGGCTTCGTTCAGCTTTGCGTGGGTTTCGCGGGCGTCGGCCAGTTTTACGCGCTCGGTTTCAACTACGTCGTCAGGTGCGTTGGCGACGAATTTTTCATTACCCAGCTTTTTCTCGAACCGGTCGATCTCGCTTTGCTGTTTGGCAATTTCTTTATCGAGACGTGCGGTTTCCGCATTAATATCAATGATATCGGCCACCGGCAGAACCAGCGTTGCGCCATCAAGTACGGACTGCACGGCACCTTTTGGCAAATCACCCGTCAACACATCGAACGAAGCCAGTCGTGCAACGCGTTTGATCAAACTCTGATGGGTGTTCAGGCGCGCTTCTTCATCGGCACTGGCGTCTTTCAGAAATAGCGGCACCTGGGCAGACGGCGGAACGTTCATTTCCGAACGCAGACCACGAACCTGGGTAATCAGACGAACAACCCAGTCCATTTCCGCTTCAACATCCGCATCGACCCAGGCCTCTTGCAGTTCCGGCCAGCTTGAAATGATCAGCGGTGTTGCCCGCACGTTACCAAGTTGCTGCCATAACTCTTCGGTGATGAACGGTGTAATCGGATGCATGAGATGAAGGATCTGGTCAAGCACCCAGGCCGCCGTTGCCCGTGTTTCATCCTTGGCCGGGCCGTCGTCGCCCTGTAAAACCGGTTTTGCCAGTTCGACATACCAGTCGCAGAACGTGCCCCAGGTGAAGTGATAGACCGAATTTGCCATATCATTGAAACGATAGGCATCAACCGCGGCGACGGTCGCACGCTCGGCCTCGACCAGCTTGCCGACGATCCATTTGTTCAGGCTCAGCGATACGGTCGATGGATCGAACCCGGCAACCGGTTTGCAGTCGTTCATTTCACAGAAACGCGCCGCATTCCACAACTTGGTGCAGAAATTACGATAGCCTTCAATGCGCGCCTTCGACAGTTTGACGTCGCGCCCCTGGGCGGCAAAGGCGGTCAGGGTAAAGCGAAGCGCATCTGCGCCATAGGTATCGATCAGTTCCAGCGGATCAATCACATTGCCCTTCGATTTCGACATCTTCTGGCCGAGTTCATCACGCACAAGGGCGTGAATGTAGACCGTGTGAAACGGCACCTGATCCATGAAATGGATGCCCATCATCATCATCCGGGCGACCCAGAAGAAGATGATATCGAAGCCGGTAATCAAAACGTCGGTCTGGTAATAGCGCTGGACTTCCGGCGTGTCTTCCGGCCAGCCAAGGGTCGAGAACGGCCACAGCGCGGACGAGAACCAGGTATCGAGAACATCCGGGTCCTGTTTCAGCTCAACATCCTTGCCATAAGCGTCTCTGGCGACACGGTGGGCGTCTTCTTCAGTCATCTCGACGAAGATGTCTCCGTCCGGGCCGAACCACGCCGGAATTTGATGTCCCCACCAGATCTGGCGCGACACGCACCACGGCTGGATGTTGCGCATCCATTCGTAATAGGTGTTTTCCCACTGTTTGGGAACAATTGTGGTTTCGCCCTGCTCGACGGCGGTTATCGCCGGGCCGGCCAGACGCTGGGCGTCGACAAACCACTGGTCCATCAACCACGGCTCAATGACCACGCCGGACCGGTCGCCATAGGGGACGGTCATCGGGTTTTCCTCGATCTTGTCGAGCAACCCCAGGCTTTCCATTTCGGCCAGCACCTTGTCGCGCGCAACAAACCGGTCAAGCCCCCGGTAGGCTTCCGGAACGTTGTCGTTGAGGTGCGCGTTGCCGTCGAAGATATTGATCATCTTCAGGTTATTGCGCTTGCCGACTTCGAAATCATTGAAGTCATGGGCCGGCGTCATTTTAACCGCACCCGTTCCCTTTTCCGGGTCCGCATAGGCATCGGCAACGATGATCAGTTTGCGTCCGACAATCGGCAGAATGCAATTCTTGCCAACCAGATCGCGGTAGCGATCATCGTCCGGGTGAACAGCCACGGCGACGTCACCCAGCATGGTTTCCGGGCGTGTCGTTCCGACGGTAACGAACTCACCGTTGCGGTCTTCGACGGGATATTTGAAATACCACATCTTGCCGGTGACCTCGCGCTGCTCAACCTCCAGATCGGAAATTGCGGTGTGCAGTTTCGGGTCCCAGTTGACGAGCCGCTTGTCGCGGTAAATCAGTCCGGCCTTGTGCAACTCGACGAACACCTTGCGCACCGCATGGCTGAGGCCCTCATCCATGGTAAACCGTTCGCGCGACCAGTCGCACGATGCGCCGAGGCGACGAAGCTGGCCGGTGATGGTGCCGCCAGATTCAGCTTTCCACTCCCAGACCTTTTCAATGAATTTTTCGCGTCCGTAATCATGCCGCGTCTGGCCGTTATCGGCCATCTGGCGTTCAACCACCATCTGCGTCGCGATGCCGGCGTGATCGGTTCCGGGCTGCCAGAGAACGTCGAACCCTTTCATCCGCTTGTAGCGCACCAGAATATCCTGCAACGTGTTGTTGAGCGCGTGCCCCATGTGCAGGCTGCCCGTTACATTGGGTGGCGGAATAACGATCGTGTAGGGGTCGGCGTCGGGTTTCTGACCACAGGAAAAGACGCCGGACTGTTCCCATTCGGCGTAATGCTTTTTCTCGATCTCTTCCGGGCGATAGGTTTTTTCCAGCATTGCTGGTTTCCTTATAGTTCAAATAATTTCAGAAAGGGATTTCTAAACCTGCACAGGCGCAGGTTCAAGCCGGGATCGGATGATCCGCCTAATCGTCCAGCCGTTCGGCCCGGTTGATCATGTGATCGATCTCTTTCTTGACCAGACGCTCGATCAGGTAAGGCAGGTTACGGTCCAGCCATTCGCGCAGGATCGGTTTCAGCATTTCACGAACAATGCCTTCCAGCGTCAGTTCCTTGGCATCGGCATGAACCTGCATGTCACGACGATCAAGGATCGCTGTTGCCAGTTCTGAAAGAACATCAACAGAGGCTGAGGCCGTTGGCTGCGACATGATATCGCTGGCCACCATTTCAGGCGTCAGTTCCAGCATTTCCGCCATCGGTTGCGGCATCGGGGCCGGCATTGGCGGCGGCGGTGCGGGTGCCGGTTCAGGCGTCGGTGCAGGTTCGAATACGGGTTCGGGTTCCGGCTCAAACACGGGTTCAGGTTCAGGTTCCGGCTCAAAAACCGGCTCGGGCTCGGGCTCGGGTTCGAACACGGGTTCGGGCTCAGGTTCCGGTTCGGGCTCAGGTTCAGGTTCCGGTTCAACGGGAATCTCGGGTTCGGGTTCGGGCTCCGGCTCAACGGGAATCTCGGGTTCGGGTTCGGGCTCCGGTTCGGGTTCCGGTGCCGCCTCAACAACAGCTTCTTCGGCAGCGGCTTCTTCTTCCTCTTCCGACAGAATTCGCCGGATCGAAGAAAGAATATCCTCCATCGAAGGTTCTTGGCCGTCTTCCGCCTGTGCTGTTTCTTCGCTCATACCCCACCCAAACGATCATTTGATCGCGTTATGGTAATCAAAACACCGTTAACAAACGGTAACCATAATTGCTGTGGAGATTGTTTTTTTTGCAAATCGGTCCCCCCGGTCCATGCAACCCCCTGCACCATTTTTACTGGTTATCGCCTGACGACTGTCCGCCAAACCATCTGCCGCGAACTTCGCGGTAGTGCTCACGCGGATCATAAAGCGTGACCGGCAGCTTGAGATCACGGGCCGTCAGTTGTCCCAGCGACGATTTGACTTCATAGATGGCAACCAGTTCATCGCGCCGTGCCCTGACATGGGCGACACGTGCATCAAGCAGTTCCTGTTCTGCATCGAGAACATCAAGAACGGTTCGCGAACCGACCGATGCTTCGCGCTGCACCCCTTCAAGGGCAACAACATTGGCTTCGATCTGGGCCTGAAACGAGATCACGCGGGCATTGGCGGTTTGCAGCGCTTCCCAGGCCCGGTCTGCGGTTTCCACCGCAACGCGACGCTGTTCATCAACTGTAAAAGCCAGTTCGGCCGCATCCTGACGGGCTTCACGCAGACGCGAATACACCGATCCCTGCTGATAAATCGGTATCGCCAGACTGAGCCCGATTTCCGCGGTGTCGATATGGCCCTGCTCGGACGAGCCTTCAAAGGCCTTTGAATATCCCGCCGTCAGTTCAAGTTCGGGCAGAAGCTCGCCCCAGACTTCATCTGCATTATCAAGTGCCGCCAGCCGGGCAAATTCGGCGGCGATAACCGTCGGGCTTTTGACCGCGGCAATCTTCAGAGCCTCTTCTTTCGAGGCTGGCAAATTGCCCGGAACATCAGGAGCCGTCAACTCACCGGGGGCCGCTTCGCCAACGACGTTCATGTAAGCCGCCCGTGAGGCTTCCAGATCACCTTCGGACTGAATGCGATCCGCCTTGGCCTGGGCCCGCCGGGCTTCCGCCTGATGAACATCGGTGCGGGTGATTTCCCCGACTTCAAAGCGGTCCCGTGTGGCTTCCAGCTGGCGGGCAAGAACCTGTTCGTTATTGATGTTCAGCCTGAGAACCGCTTCATCACGAAAGGCATCCATATAGGCCGAAATGGTGTCCAGAAGAATGGTTTGCTCGACCCCCATCAGACGCGCGCGTTCGGCGCGGACACTGTTCTCGGCCTCACTGGTCGCCGCCAGTGTCTGTCCACCGCGGAACAGGGGCTGGGTTATATCTACGGAATAGCCGGTCGCGTTCCGCCACTGGTTTCTCGCCGTGCCGGTACCATTGGTATTATGGACGTCGGAAAATCCGCCATCGATCGTCATCGACACATCAGGCCGCCAGTTGGCGATCGCCTGCGGCACACCTTCATCGGTCGCCCGCAACCGCGCCCGCCGCGCCAGCAATGTCGGGTTATTCATGTAAGCGGCGGTCAGAGCATCGGTTAAAGCCTGAGACTGGGCCTCGGCCTTGTGCGATTGCACCGGGATCAGGGCAGTCGCCAGAAACAGCGCACCAACAAACGCAGACAGTTGCTGTCTGCTTGTCCCGCGTGTCTTATTCTCGCTGTTAATCATTGATGCCATTGCCCAGACTGTCCGCCCAATAATAGGAATATAGTAGAGTAAATCAGCCAGATCGGATACGCAACGTCAATAGGAACAAAAAAAGCGCAGAATTCTGCCTCTTTCGGTAAGGCTGCAAATATAATCCGGATTAATAACAGCCAGGAATAGAGATTTCGGGATTCGCACTATATACAAGATATACGTAGTAATTCAGAACGAAAACACCGTATCTGCTTCAAAGCCCGGAAGTACTGGCGTGCCCGCATCAAACAAGTCACGGCTGGAAACGTTTGCCCCTGTCTTCTGATACAGTCTGGCGCGCCCGATCCCGCCGACGCCGGCAACAATAACCGCCGCCCGGCCGCCTTCCCCCAGTTGATCGAGTATCGCGTCCGGCACATCGTTAACCGCCCCGTCGAAGAAAATCACATCGTAAGGGGCCTGTTTGGCATACCCTTCGTTGAGCGCCCCTTCGACCACCACAACATTGTCAATTTCCAGACCGGCCAGGGTTTTCGTCGCGTGCTGGGCCATGCCGGTGCTGGCTTCAACGGCGACAACGGTGTTGACGATGCTGGCCAGTGCGGCAACCGCATAACCCGACCCGCACCCGATGCTCAGCGCAACATCGGTCGATTTAAGGTTCAGTTCCTGCATCAGGCGGCCGACGATCATCGGCTCCATCGCGAAGCGGCCTTCGCCAAGCGCCAGCGCCTCATCGACATAGGCAACGCCCTGCCTCGATTTCGGAACGAAGGTTTCGCGCGGCAATTCACCCATAACCGCAATGATCCGCTCGTCGGTCACCCGGTTTGTCAGTATCTGGCAATCAACCATGTTCCGGCGTGCAGCAGCAAAATCCATGTCGTCCTCACGGTTCAGAATCTGTCCTGCAAAAGTTATAGGCGTTCATTGACCCGAACTCAATCACGGGAACCAAAATTCTGTCGCCGGGCCGACCGGCAATAAAACCCGTGACGCCCGGTTTTCACACTCGCTTCCGGATCAAATCGAAAAGGTGTATAACAGCTGCTTGACCAAGGGAAAATCTATGTCTAAGTTCCCTTGCCTCGTCGCCGGGGCCGGACGCCCACCGGGGCCGAATGGCCTTCGGAAACAAAGGGCGGAGACAAAAGGATCGGCGCGGTGGCGGAGAGGCTACGCAGCGGCCTGCAAAGCCGTGTACACCGGTTCGAATCCGGTCCGCGCCTCCAATATGCCTGATCCGGCATAGCTCAGTTGGTAGAGCAGCTGACTGTTAATCAGCTTGTCACAG
>JAJFIJ010000031.1 GCA_021775105.1 Rhodospirillales bacterium
AAATGGCCCGCATGTGGCGCACCCTCGGCCAGAGCATCATCTCGCCGGTGATCTCGACCTCGCTCTATTTTATCGTCTTCGGGGCCGCCATCGGTTCGCGCATTTCCGAAATCAACGGTGTCAGCTACGGCGCGTTCATCGTGCCGGGCCTGATCATGTTGTCGCTGCTGACGCAAAGTCTGGCCAATGCCTCCTTCGGCATCTACATGCCGAAATTCATGGGCACCATATATGAAGTCCTGTCGGCCCCCATATCATCGTTCGAAATCGTCCTCGGTTACGTTGGTGCGGCAGCAACCAAATCGCTGTTTCTCGGTTTGATCATTCTGGCAACGGCGTGGTTTTTCGTTGATCTGCAGATCGCCCATCCGGTCATGATGTTGCTGTTTCTGGTTTTGACCGCCGTCACCTTTTCCCTGTTCGGTTTCATCATCGGCATCTGGGCCAACAGCTTCGAGCAACTGCAATTGATTCCGCTGCTGGTCATCACGCCGCTGGTCTTTCTCGGCGGCAGTTTCTACTCGATCAGCATGTTGCCGGAATTCTGGCAGAACGTGACGCTGTTCAACCCGGTGCTCTACCTGATCAGCGGTTTCCGCTGGAGCTTCTACGAAATCGCCGATGTCAGCGTGATCACCAGCCTGACCATCATCTGCCTGTTCCTGATCTCCTGCATCACGGCAATCTGGTGGATTTTCAAAAGCGGCTGGCAGGTGAAAAGGTGAGGGGTTAAACCCGAAACCGGTTGCGCAGTGCAAAGCCGATCAGAAACAGGAAAATAGCGGAAAGCAGACCTTCGATCTAGGTCAGGAAGCCGACAAATGGCCCCATACTCACTCCAGACAAATCCACCTTCAAATGTTCGGGCGACCTTTCCGGATATTTTCGCTACGCCATGAACGGTTCCGAGACGCAGAAGTTTTTAGACGGATGTTTGAATCGGTGGTTGGCATCTTGCATCTGGGGGGCTGGGCCCTGGCAAAAATTGGGCTTAACTCCGATTGCCGGACGACATTATTTTCTAGGGCAACGACAGATTTTCCGAATTGGTTGCTTTCTGGATAAGTTCCCGTTCAGCCACCAACGTATAAATTTTTGTCGGTGCCGCGCGACCGCGCACCGTCACGTCACCGACCTGTTCAAATCCAAAATCCGAAGCCTGGACAGTGTTTTCGCCGACCAGGATGTACGTTCCGTATTGCTTGTTAAGCGGCTCAAGCCGGGCCGCCACATTCACCTGATCACCATGAACGGTGAAACTCAGACGATCTTTTGAACCGATCGCACCGATTACAATCTCGCCGGTGTTCACACCGCAGCGGGTTGGCAATTTTGCGCCGTGACCGTATATCCGTTCGCGCGCGACCTCCTGGATGCCGATTGCCGTCAGCATGGCGTTCGTGGCGTGATCCGGGTCCGATGTGACGGCGTTAAAGGTAATCAGCATCATGTCGCCCTGGAACTGGGTGATGACGCCACCGTAATGATCAATTACCTCGCACATGGCTTCGAAATACTCATTCAAGACACGCGCCAACTGCTGCGGTGACAGTTTTTCGGAAACGGTGGAAAACCCTTCAATGTCAGCAAATATGATCGAGCCGACGCGGGATTCACCGTCACCGGGCTGAATGGCCTGATCGGCGGTGGTGATCCTTTCTGCGACTTCGCGAGAAACGAACCGCGACAGATCTTTCGCAGCCGTTTGATCAAGAACTGCCTGGTTCAGGTTGCGTTGCGCACGGAGTGCGGCGACAGCCAGTACAGTCGTAACCAAGCCCATGGACAAAATCTTGTCCACCTCGGCACCGATCAGCACTGCGTTTGACGTTAGATAATCCACATAATTGCGGGTGATCATCGTGTTTTCCGAGTCCGACAAGACCACATACAGAACCATGCCGACCCAGCCGGAAATCGCCGCAGCTCCGGTAAACAGGATATATCGGGGCTCGAAGCGGAGCGCGCGAAGGGCAATGAAAATGAACACATACATCACGGTCGGCGCCTTCAGGTAGAAGGAGGCTGGTTGCTCGTACTGAATGTGAAAGCTCCAGATCAAAAACATCAGTAATCCCATGTCCATAAAGACGGAGCCGATCAGCAACCATTTGGGCAAGAAGTTCTTATAGGCACTGACAAGGCGGATCACCGTAAACAGGCCATACAGCGAGATTGCCCAGGGAACAGGCTGAAACATCGCGTGGGCGGCGGTTTTCGGCGACAGGGTGTATAGGGTGGCAAACGTCAGAACCAGTGCCAGTTGAACCCAGCCAATCAGTTTTTCACCATCCTGCTGTTGAAGGGCGATACTCTCTTGCACGCGGGCCGGTAATACGCCTGTGTGCTTTTCACCAAATATAAACCGCGATAGCTGTTCCATAATGTCCCTCGTAGAAAAAATCTGACTCAAGGCACCCGTACGATCTGAATTCCCGTACGACCAGAGTGGTGAACGTTCAAACCGATGTGGCGACGCAGCGCCTCGGCCATGAATTCCGGACCAGCCCCGTGCGTAAACAACGTGATGAATTCCCCATCGGGGTCCATCAGATAGGTCAGAGATGTGTGGTTCGCCAGGTAATTACCCGGCTCCTCACCCTCGACGATCACCTTGCTGCGATGGACCCGATAGACTTTCGCCGCACTACGGATTTGCGTTTCCGACCCGGTCAGTCCGATGAACCGCGGGTGAAATTTCAGCACGTAGTCCCGGAGACGTTGTGGCGTGTCGCGTTCCGGGTCGACGGTGATGAACAGGGGCTGCACCCGATCACCAAGCGGTCCCAAAACGTCGATCGCCGCCGCCATGGTCGCAAGGCCGGTCGGGCAGATATCGGCGCATTTCGAATAACCGAAATTGACGAGCAGATATTTGCCGGGAAATCCGCGATCCGTCCGCACCCGGCCCTGATGGTCGATCAATGTAAATTTCCCACCGAAAAGCGACGGCAGCTGAGGCGGGGTCGGGGGCTTGGCCGCCTGTTCATTCGCGCCCACTACCGTCATCGCCACCACGATCAATATCGCGCTCACGGTGCACAAACACCATACGGATTTGAAGTATTGAGTCATCTGCTTCACTCCGCCGGGGGTTTGAGGCCGGGGATGCCGAACACGCCGTTGGTTTTGATTTCCTGGACAATACTCGGGTCATGGCGGAACCACTGCCCGCGATCCTTACCGGCGTTGGCTTTTGACCAATCCCTGGTGAACCAGTTGGCGCGGCTCCACTTGCCGTCCGGTGCCAGGCGTTTGAATTGCAACGCGAACACGGGCATATGAGGGGTTTTGATCATCAACCCGTCAGCGGTGATGCGCTTGTTGCAGAAACCTTTCAGATCAACAGCAGCGCCCGCGAAAGTGTCGAAATTCTTGACCGCAAGAACCAGCGTCCCGTCATCTTTCAACAAACCAAGTTGACGCTTGCCGCCGCCGCAGTCGGCCGGGCAGTTGCCCGTCAGTTCGCAGGCAATGTCGACCACCTTGGCCTCAAACCGGGCTTCCGTTTCGCCCTCGATACCCCATTCCTCCGCCGCGGAAGCGGGCAGGGCAATCAGGGCAACGGCCATCGTCAGGACAATTTTTATCGCTTTCATGATTATTCTCCAAACGGCTGAATGCCGTAATCTTCATGGGTCATATTGATAACGCCCTTGTCGTCCGCGACCTGGGTGACGAACAGGTATCTCACGCCATCGCGCTCATAAAGGTCGCCATTGACCGAAACATTGTGGGTCTGGATTTTTAGTACCGCCGGATTGGCGACACTGGTATCGTCGCCTTCAATCTTGAGCACGACATACACTTTGCCGTCGTCGCCGAGGATACTGACCGGGATTCCACCGACCGCGCACCAGATCGCACATTGGTAGTGTGCTGTGCCGAGCGCGTACATGATCTCGGTGACATAACACCAGGTATCGACAATCTCGCCCGTGACCTGAACCCGCTTCGCCGTCGCCGCTGTGGCCGGGGCGATGGTGCCGAGGCCCATTAATCCCGCGACAAGAAATGTGAACAATGATCGTTTCAGCATGTTGATTTCCTTTTTTCAAACTCCGTCAGAAATGAATAGTGTCGTTGGTCTCAATCGTTTACCGCTACGTAATCATGCTCGCCGATGCCCTGTACGATGACGAAACGGCAACACCGGCCCTCCCGCCCGGTGACCCGATGTGCCGTATCGGGTGGCACGGCGATAATGTCACCGGCCTGAAGATTATGACACGCCGTTGGGGCCCGGGTGCTGACAACCATCGGCCCGTCAAGGCAGATGAAGGTGTCGGTGACGATTGTGTGATAGTGCCAGGGGACTTCCTGGCCCTGTTCCAGTGTCAGCACTTGAACGCGTAAATCTGGCGTCTGTGCGATCAGTTTCCGGCCTTCGATGAAATAGGGGAGGTCCTCGGGTTTGGTCATCACCGAATGCCCCTATCCTGACCATCGAAATTAATTTGTGTGACGTGACCAATTTCCGCAGGGCTCCCGGCATGCGCCGAATTCACACTTATCGCCAGAACAAACAGCGCTGCAATCACCACCAGAATATCGAAATAAATCTCTTTATACATTTTGCCGTGCTCCGGTTTCAGGTGTTCTTGATAAGCACTGTGCAGAAGGAGCGCGCCAAAGTGAAATACCTTTTGGCTCCGAATTCCATAGCCATTAGCTATGCTTAAAAGCTATTGTGATTTATTAATTTTTCACTTTTTGATAGCTGTAAGCTATAATTGTTTACCGAAACAGACAGGAGACGTCGCGATGGAAATGCATCAAGCCCGTTATTTTCTTGCCCTCACCGAGACGCTCAACTTCACGCGCGCGGCGGAGCACTGCAATGTTTCCCAACCGTCACTGACCCGTGCGATCAAGAAACTGGAGGAAGAGTTCGGCGGACCGTTGTTCCGGCGCGAACGAAACCTGACCCATTTGACCGACCTCGGGCGTCGCACCAAACCACATTTGGAGCGCCTGATGGAAGCCAGCGAAGCCGTCCACGCCGAGGCCGAGGAATACTCAGCCGCCGGGCGGCCGACACTGAACCTTGGTGTGATGTGCACCATTGGTCCGACCCGCCTGATCGGTTTTATCAACCGCTTGCGCCGTGAAATCCCGGATCTCGAATTAAAACTTCGCGACGCGCCGGGATGCCAGCTTGTTGAGGAAATGCTGGCTGGCGACATCGAGGTTGCGCTGCTCGGGTTACCCGATTACCCGGAACGTTTCGACGCGAGGCCGCTTTACAGCGAGCGCTACGCCGTCACCTTTGCCAAGGGACACCGGTTCGAGCAGATGAACGCCGTCCCGATGCGCGAGCTTGATCAGGAGGACTATCTGTCGCGGATCAACTGCGAATTTTCCGAACATTTCGACGCCCTCGGTGTGCCCAAGGGCTACAAGGTGAATGTGCGTTACCGCAGCGAACGCGAAAGCTGGATTCAGGCGCTGGTCATGGCCGGGATGGGATGCTCAATCATGCCGGAATTCC
>JAJFIJ010000301.1 GCA_021775105.1 Rhodospirillales bacterium
GGCGGCTTCTACATGGCCTACCGCAAGCCGATGGTCTCGTGTGATCCCGGTTCCTATTGCGCCACGCCCGCTTCGGGGCGGGTTCTCAAGATTTCACTTTGGGGGGCAACCCTGTTGGTTTCGGCGGCGCTCGCTTTCCCCTACGTCGTCCCTTACCTGTTAGACTAAACCAGAAAGGAAATTTACCAAATGAAACGATTAATCGCGGCTTTAGCGTTTTCCGCCACGATACTGTTTGTCGGCCAAAGTTTTGCGGCCGAGAAGACTGTCAAACTGGCCGTCGAAAACATGTATTGCGCCTCGTGCCCTTACATCGTCCAGAAATCCCTGACGAACGTACAGGGTGTGATCAAGGTTAAAGTTTCATTTGAGCAGAAGACGGCTCTGGTAACATTTGATGATGCTAAAACAACCGTTGAAGCGTTAACGGATGCAACATTCGATTCAGGATACCCGTCTGACCTCATCAAAACTGATGGTTAACTGACATTAGATTGTTTCCAGTGGATATCGAAGGCAGGGTGGTATGAGCGAAAAGCTTATGGCGGGTGTAATTACAGCGGTTGTTATCGCGCCACTCTGTTCAATTTGCATAATTGGTCTAGCTGCTCTTGGAGCATTCCTGGGCGGCATAGCCGCTTGGTTTAGCGGGTTGGGTCCCGTTGCCGCTGGCGGTCTAACCGTTCCAATCGGCGTATTTGTGATCGCAAGGAAACGTCGTTCTATGAAGTTAAAGACCAGACCTGACAGGTCTGTGACGAAGGTTTTGTCCATCAACACAAGTGAGTTAAGTGATGTCGCAGTCTGGTATTCTTGAAATTCCGCTTTTATCCGGGGCGTCGTTTCCCGATTGGTCCGTCGTTACGTCCAATGAGGCACGTGCGTCCCTGAATGATACTCTTGGGCGGCTTCGAATGACCAAACGATGGAGCGGTATGACACCACATGAGGAGACCGTGCGTAGAGCAATTCTGGACATCTATGTCGAGACGGGACACGCGCCAACACTAAATGCATTGGCTGAATTAACAGGCCTCACTCCGGTGGAGTTACCAGACCTGCTTTCATCATTGGCACAACGGGATTTGATTGTTTTGTCAGATGCCGACCAATCGATCGAGGCGGCATATCCATTTACGGATCGCAACATCGAACACCGTGTTTGTATAGGCGATGTATCACTTAATGCCATGTGTGCCATTGATGCACTGGGAATTGGGGCAATGCTGAAACAGGATGTTTTGATTCAATCCCGGTGTCGATACTGCGATTGCGACATACAAATCGCGACAAAAAGCACTGGACATGCGATAGAATCGACCTCGCCGCAAACTTCTGTCGTTTGGTCGGGGATACAGGATATTGACGGCTGTGCTGCGGATACGCAGTGCAGCGTCATGGCGTATTTCTGCTCGGATGATCATTTGGACCTTTGGCGCGATGAGGCCAATAGAGAACAGAACGGTCACCGGCTCACCATAGAGCAAGGCCTTGAAGCTGGCGCGGCGATATTCATTCCATTCTTGGCGACAGGTAAAGTTGTTACAGAACAACAAAACTAAAGGATAATTTGAATGAGAGAAAAGACATCCTTGAAGGCGAGCATTATCAGTACCATCGTGGCGGCGATTTGCTGCTTTACGCCGGTGCTGGTAATCGGCATGGGAGCCGTTGGATTATCCGCCTGGGTCAGCGGTATTGATTACGTTGTATTCCCGATAATGTTTGTTTCAATGGGGCTTACCGCCAACGCACTGTATGTGCGGGCCGGGAGGGCCGGACCAAAACCAATTGCGTTTATCGGGGTGGCTGTTGGAGCGTTCACGATCGGATTGCTCTGGCTTGAGTTCAGATACGCGCTGCGTATTTCCCTGACAGCGGCTGCAATGGTCGGCGTTTACGCTTGGTATCTCCGTTCAGTTTCGGCGCGAAATAGTGATACGACCTCGGACTCGAATGAGGTGGAACAACAGTCATGAGTGATTTGAAGAGCGATTGCTGTGATTCCAGTTCAGCAGATAAATCAATAGACCAATACGATTTGGCGGTCATCGGTGCCGGGTCAGCAGGGTTTTCCGCTGCCATTACGGCTGCTGAAGACGGCGCACAAGTGGCGCTCATCGGTTACGGCACCATTGGCGGCACCTGCGTTAACGTTGGTTGCGTGCCGAGCAAGGCAATGATCCGGGCGGCAGAATCCGTGCATCATGCGAATGCCGCGTCTCGGTTTGCCGGGATCAAGGGCGAAGCGCATGTCGAGAACTGGCACGCCCTGACCGCGCAAAAGGACGATCTGGTAACGGCGCTCCGTCAGGCCAAGTACAGCGACATTCTGCCGTCCTATAATAACGTCGCCTACATTGAAGGGCGGGCACGGTTAACCGATGGCGGCGTAATTGTTGATGAAAAGCGTATCAAGGCAGGCAAGATCGTCGTCGCCACCGGAACTTCTGCGGTCGCGCCAAACATTGTTGGCATGGAAGATACACCTTACCTGACCAGCACTGAAGCCCTTGAGCTGAAAGAGTTGCCGAAATCGCTTCTGGTAATTGGCGGCGGGTATATTGGTTGTGAACTGGCACAGATGTTTGGGCGCTTGGGTGTCGAAGTCACAATTGTCTGCCGCTCGCGTCTGTTGCCGGAAACTGAGCCTGAGATTAGCGCAGCCCTGACAGATTATTTGCAGGATGAGGGTATTGCGGTGCGCGACGGCCTTGCCTATCACTCAATTGGTAGAACCGGCGATGGAATATCTCTTAATGTCAGTGAAGAGGGTCAGGACGTCAGTATTCTGGCCGAACAGGTTCTTGTCACGACAGGACGCCGCCCAAACACGGATGGCCTCGATCTTGAAGAGAACGGCGTTGAGCTTTTGCCCAATGGTGGCATCAAAGTGGATGACCGGATGCGCACAACGCGTTCCGGTGTTTACGCCGCTGGCGATGTGACCGGCACGGATCAGTTCGTCTATATGGCGGCTTACGGAGCCAAGCTGGCGGCAAAGAACGCCATGAACAGCGACGGCATGGTCTATGACAATTCCGCCATGCCGTGGGTTGTGTTTACCGATCCGCAGGTGGCTGGTGTCGGGTTATCGGAAGCCGTCGCAAAAGAACAAGGCTTTGATGTGAAGACCTCTGTCATCGGTCTTGAACATGTGCCACGGGCGCTTGCCGCAAGGGATACACGGGGCCTCATAAAACTGGTGGCGGACAAGAAAACCAATAAGCTTATTGGTGCCCAAATCATTGCTCCGGAAGGGGCTGACAGCATCCAGACGGCGGTTCTGGCCATCAAACATGGTCTGACAGTTGTTGATCTGGCGGATACCATCTTCCCCTATCTTACCACCGTCGAGGGCCTGAAACTGGCGGCACAGACGTTTGACAAGGATGTCAGCAAACTGTCGTGTTGTGCTGGCTGATTTCTGTTGGGGAATGAGGAAGCCCACGTCCGAGAAAGTTCACGAACCGCCCTTTTCACCACCCGTAATAGTCTTCCCATATCGGCACAACAGCGGACACCAAGTTCAGATGCAGGCCGTTTTCTCATTATACCGGGTCTCAAATTCTCAAATTATGTGTCAAGGAACACATCAGCCAAAGCCCCGTTAAATCAAAAAGCATCGCGATAAAAGTATTTCAACGATTTTTTCTATATATTCCTATTTTCTTGACATTTTGCTACAAAAGGAATATAAACACATCACGCCAGTGTTCAGGTGGAATGTGCGGGTGCTTCTTTGGGAGCGCTGAATTGCCCTTGTGAAGATTGATTTACCGACCGGTGCGGTGTGCTGGTGGTGAAGTGGTGGTTTGGGTGTTACCTATGCTCCCGGTCTGAAATGTTACCCATGTTTATGGTTGCTCAAAGAGCCTTTCCCGCCCCGCCATACATTTACCCCCATACTATCGAGGCTGATGTTGGCAATGTGGGGGTTTTTGCATACCACTTTACTTTTTAATTTTTGAGAATGGCTGAATTCTGCGGTTTTTTCTGTTCGAAATGACGGACGGCGCGAAAATGTGGGGGTTTGTGGGGGTAAATGGGGGTTTGATGATTTGCCTTGGCTCGAGAAGAAGATTTACCACTGAGAACACCGAGAACACCGAGATGGAAACAGAGGAAAGAAGATAATTCCCTCGACCCGACATCAGTCTTCCTCAGTGAAGCCTCAGTGTTCTCTGTGTTCTCAGTGGCTAAAAAGCGGCTCAACTTGCCCCTGACGGAGAGGTCAAATCCGACGCCGTTTCGTTTTTATGAAACTTCATGGGGATTCATGGGCATTGATTGGGATTTATGGGCATTTTGGAGCAAAAATGGATGGCAAAATGCACATGAATCCCCGCCGATGCCCCTTGCGGACAGGGTCGTTTTTCGGCGGTTTCCAGGTTTTATGAAATTTTATCGGTTTTTATCCGTATTTCAGGGCAAAACGGGCGGCAAAAATACCGAAAAAAACGCATGTATGGACGGCCCGCGTGGACTGAATTTAGGCAACTGCCTGTTTTTTAGGCAGCGGCCTTCACGATAAATTGCCCGTCAGAGTCGACACGAGTCCATATCATGTTGATTTTATTCGTTTTATTGGAATGTTGGCAATTGGCACGCTTCCTGCTCTACACGGGCGTGAACAGGCGCGGATCAGAGTCTGACATTCGCGCCCGGACAGTTTCAAATTCTTGGATTCAGGATTGCCATGAAAAAGATCGAAGCTATTATCAAACCTTTCAAGCTGGACGAAGTGAAAGAGGCCCTTCAGGAAGTCGGGCTGCAGGGCATCACCGTTCTTGAGGCCAAGGGGTTTGGTCGACAGAAAGGCCACACCGAACTTTACCGTGGTGCCGAATACGTTGTCGATTTTCTGCCCAAGGTAAAATTAGAACTGGTCGTCGACGACGACATGCTCGAACGCGCCGTTGAAGCTATTCAGCAAGCTGCCCATACCGGTCGCATCGGCGATGGCAAAATCTTCATCACGCCGGTTGAGGAAGCCATCCGGGTCCGCACCGGCGAACGCGGCTCCGAAGCAATCTAGGACAGCAATTCTCAATCTTTTGTTTCAATTTATCAAAACACCCAAACCAAAAAGGAACCCAACAATGACCCTTAACTGTAAAACCCCGGAAGACGTCATCAAGCTCCTGAAAGACGAAGATATCCCCTTCGTCGATCTGCGCTTCACCGACCCGCGTGGCAAGTGGCAGCACCTGACCATGACCGCCAGTTTCGTTGATGAAGACGCTTTTGCTGACGGCATTATGTTTGATGGCTCTTCGATTGCCGGCTGGAAAGCGATCAATGAGTCCGATATGACCCTGATCCCTGATCCGACAACTGCCGTGATGGATCCGTTTTCCGCACAGCCTGCAATGATCCTGTTTTGCGATATCATTGAGCCGACAACAGGCCAGTCATATGGTCGCGATCCACGCTCGATCGCTAAAAATGCCGAAGCCTACGTTGCTTCCACCGGTATCGGCGACACCGTCTATTTTGGTCCGGAACCGGAATTCTTCGTTTTTGATGACGTGCGTTATGCCGTCGATATGCATTCGTGCTTCTTTGAATTCAATTCCGAAGAAGGCCCCTACGTGACCGGCCGCATCTTCGATGAAGGCAACATGGGCCACCGTCCGGGCATCAAGGGCGGTTACTTCCCGGTTCCGCCGGTCGACAGCGCCAATGACCTTCGTGCCGAAATGGTCACCGTCATGCGTGAAATGGGCCTCAACATGGACAAACATCACCATGAAGTGGCCCCGTCACAGCATGAACTGGGCCTGACCTATGCGCCGATGGTCAAGTCGGCTGATAATGTCCAGATCTACAAGTACGTGACCCACATGGTTGCCCACACGTATGGAAAAACGGCGACGTTCATGCCGAAACCTGTTGCTGGTGACAACGGCTCTGGCATGCATTGCCACCAGTCGATCTGGAAAGACGGAAAGCCGACGTTCGCCGGATCAGCTTATGCTGATTTGTCTGAAACCGCGCTCCATTATATTGGCGGCATCATCAAACATGCAAAAGCCATCAACGCCTTCGCCAACCCGTCGACAAACAGCTACAAGCGGTTGATCCCGGGTTTTGAAGCCCCGGTTCTGCTGGCCTATTCAGCGCGCAACCGTTCGGCATCGTGTCGTATTCCGTTCGCCACGTCGCCGAACGGGAAACGTGTCGAAGTCCGCTTCCCGGATGCAACAGCCAACCCGTATCTGGCGTTCTCCGCCATGCTGATGGCCGGCCTTGACGGCATCCAGAACAAGATCAATCCGGGTGACGCCATGGACAAGGATCTTTATGACCTGCCACCGGAAGAACTGGCCGACGTACCGACGGTTTGCGGTTCGCTTCGCGACGCCCTGGACGCTGTCGATGCGGATCGTGATTTCCTCAAGAAGGGCGGCGTCTTCACCGATGACGTGATTGATTCCTACATGGACCTCAAGTGGGAAGAAATCTACAACTTCGAACACACGCCGCATCCGGTCGAATTCCAGATGTATTATTCAAGCTAAGGTCAAGTTGCCTGATAAAAACTGGGATCGTTCTCCGGGGCGGTTCCAGTTTTTTTTGAAATTACGTCAGATTTCTCGCGCATTTGAAACCCGGGTGATATTCTGGCGATATGGATACGCCCCCGCTCCGCCCCCCTGCGCTTAGAAGATCATGGCTGTTTGTCGGGGGTGTTGATGAAGCGGCACTTTCGTCAGCGGCAACTTCCGGTGCCGATGTTATCATTCAGGAATTTGAAGATTTCACCCCACCGGACCTGCGGCCACAAGCCCGGCGTCTCTGCCCTGATCTGATCTCATCCTGGAAACAGGCAGGTGCGGTTGCCGCCGTCAGGGTTAATCCACTGGAGGGTGATGGTCGGGATGATCTGGCAGTCGTTATGAAAGCCGCTCCCCACATCATCCTGTTGCCAAAGGTCACAGGTCCGGACCATATCATCGAACTGGATCAGGTAATCAGTGCACATGAACTGGAATATGACCTGATCGCGGGTTCGACCGAGATCGTCCCCAACGTGGAAAGCGCGCTCGGTTTGCGAAACGCCTTTGATATCTGCCAGTCCAGCACAAGGGTGACAGGCTGCCTTGTCGCCTCCGAAGACATGGCGGCTGATCTGGGTGCTGAGCGCACTGTCAGTGGCGAGGAACTGCAATACACCCGTGTTCGGTTTCTGGTTGAATGCACCGCCGCAGGAATTCCGGCCATTGACTACCCCTACACCTGGACGGATGAAGGCGGCCTGATCGACGAAACGAAAATGGCCCGTCAGTTGGGCTTTAAAGCCAAAAGTGCGGTCAGGAATGAACATGCCCGGATTATCAACGGTCTGCTGACGCCTTCCGGTGAAGAGGCTGCAAAAGCCCGACGAATTGTCGATGCCTTTGAGGCTGCGCAAAATCTGGGCGAAGGCCGGGTTGTCGTTGACGGCTCAATGATTGAGATGCCCATCTATGCCAACGCCGTCAGGTTGCTGAAACGAGTCCAGGACCTTGACCAATGATTTTGCGTGGGTTCCCCGTCATTGAAACCAGATCGGGTTTGACCACGCGCGTTTACCCTGATCGTCCCGAACGGTGACCCGGACATAGGCCTCTTCGAAACGCTCCGTCGGGAACGAAGCTTTTGTCATGTTGTCGCCGCTCAAATATTTGGCGCGCGATCCGCGACCCTGCAGGGAGATATTGGCCGCAGGTGAACACTCGACATGCAATTCGCCATCAGCGATCCGGATATCGTGGATTTCCGGCCCCTGACTGGAGTAATAGCGCCCCGCCTTCATCGATTCAACCAGAGCATCAGGATCCAGGCTTTCGGCATGCACATTGATCCAGCCGCCGAAAGCATCATGCGTAAGATGATGGGCATCATCGGTAGCAAAACCGCTGAGCCGCCATCCGTCGTTTAACAATAGGTCACAGAACGGCCAGTCTTCACCACGTTCCACCTCGACTTCCGAACCATGATTATAGATTTCTACGGCATGCGCGCAGGTAATGGATTTTGCATCTTCGATGGTCAGGCCATACCAGGATGGATGAACAATACCGATAAAAGCGCCCGCCGAGGCCGCTCGTTTGGCAATCTCAACAGCGCCTTCGTCTGAATTCGGTCGCGCAAAGTCAACAGGAACCCCGACCGCCAGAATATGCCACGTTTCACCAACCGCAGTTTTACCCTGATGCAGTTCGGCAGCAATGACAGTCGTAAAATCGTCGCTGCGATAGGCACGTGTATCCGTTATCGGATAATCATAGTGCGCCATGAAATGCTCACTCAACGATATAAAATCATACCCGGCGTCTTTGTAACGACGGCAAACCTTTCCAGCTTCCAGCACGCCATCCGAGTTGATGGAATGCGTATGTAAATTGCCACGGTAAAACCGACCGGGCTGTCCAAATGGCAGATTTTTCATTGAAGTTCTCTATCTGGAAATACGGTTGTTCCCTATAGACGAAATATTCCAGAAAGACTTTAAAAAAATGGCACGCCGTCATTTTTTTTTAAAGTCAAAGGTCCCTGAAAACTGGCGTCCAGCCTATTTCCGTTTTGGCAGTTTGAGCGTGAAGGTCCGCTCGCCATCCCCATGCACACTGTCGTGGGCACGGATGGTGATTTCCGTATCGCCCACAGGCACCTGAACGTTGGCAACGGAACGGGTAAATGGTTGTTCATCAACATGCGGATGATAGAGAACCCGCGTCGCAATGACCTCGCCAGCCGGCGTCAATACGTCGAACTTGTCAGCGTAATGGGTCCAACCTTCATCTTTGTGATAAATGGTCGCCGATACTGCATAAGTGCCCTTGGCGTTGGCAATAACGGTCGCATCAAGCACGGAAACTTCTCCAGCGATGGCTAATGACGGGACCAGGAAGCTGACAATGGCGATTGTAGAAATAATAAATTGGTCAACGAGTCTGGCTTTCATGGTTCTGCTCCAGTCGCGAATTGGTCCCGGTTGTCTCCGCCAATGCCAAGGTTGCGCAAAAATATCCCGGATATCAACCCCGTAATGGACCAGAAAAGAAAATAGTTGCTATTTTGTTCTATTTTTGTATTATTTATGTTCTTATATGGATGTAATAGGAGAACACGATGAGCAGTTCAAGCTTTGTTAAGGATTTTGCCGCCCTCACCTTTCTGTTTATCAGCAGTTATATGCTGACATTGGTTGCCTGAACCGTATCACAGGCATAATGCTCCGATGACAAGCGGTTATGGTGCTTGAGGCACCTGACGCTTTGAACCGTCTTCGTTTAGGGCGACAAAGGTGAAGGTCCCTTCCGTGACCTTCATTTCTTCCCTGGTCGTCTCTCGGCGCACAATCCAGGCTTCGACCCGGGCTGTGATTGAGGTGTTGCCGGTTTTCAGGATTTCCACATAACAGCTCAGGACATCACCAATGAGGACGGGTTTATGAAAAGTGAAGCCGTTAACTGCCACAGTCGCCACCCTGCCCTGAGCGCAGGCGTAGGCGGAAATGCCCCCGGCGATATCCATTTGCGACATCAACCAGCCACCAAAAATATCGCCGGCCGGATTGGCGTCGGCAGGCATTGCCAGTGCCTTCAGGGCAAGCTCACCTCTCGGTTTGCCATAATCTTTGCCGGCAGCCTGATCTTCATTGTTAAGAGTCATCATCATTGTCCTTCTGACATCCGGTTTTCATGTGGTCGTCCACAATATGTAGTCATCTTTTTTTAGTAAACACACTGTATCATGCTTGTCGAGAGCGGTTTCACTTTCTAGGATGGGGTACTTAAATTGCCTTTGGACACGGCCAACGAAATAACCATGACAGATCTGTTTAATCACGCTGAGACAATTGCTTCCGAAGCGCCGAAACCTGCGCCTGAAAAAGTCAAAGCCGTAAATAATGGTGCGAAGAAGGCTGCACCAACAAAAGCCAAACCCGTAAAATCCAATGGAGATGATTATTCGGCCAAGGATATCGAGGTTCTGGAAGGGCTTGAACCGGTCAGACGTCGGCCTGGCATGTACATCGGCGGCACTGATGAACGTGCGCTTCACCATCTGGTCGCGGAGATTCTCGATAATTCGATGGATGAAGCTGTTGCTGGCCACGCCAGCTGGATTGAAATAGAACTCCGTGAAGGTCAGACTGTTGTCATTACCGACAATGGTCGCGGTATTCCCACCGACCCTCACCCCAAATTCAAGGACATATCCGCCCTTGAAGTCATTATGACGACACTTCATTCTGGCGGCAAGTTTTCCGGCGAAGCCTATGAAACATCAGGTGGCCTGCACGGGGTCGGCCTGTCGGTGGTCAACGCGCTTTCCGATCTATTGGAAATCGAAGTCGCGCGTGACCGCAAAATCTGGCAACAAACCTATTCTCGCGGCGTCCCGAACGGTCCGTTAACAGAAATCGGCAGCACCCAGAACCGTCGAGGTACACGCATCTCATTTCACGCCGATGCCCAGATTTTCGGTCCCGTCAACCAATTCAAACCTGCCCATCTCTACCGCATGGTGCGTTCCAAGGCTTATCTGTTCCGGGGCGTGGAAATCCGCTGGAGCTGCGATCCTAAATTGCTGAAATCTGGAGATGAGACACCAGAAACGGCAACGCTTCATTTCCCCGGCGGACTGTCCGATTATCTGTCAACTGCGCTCGGCAAGCGTCGCACGGTTACGCCGGTCCCGTTCGCGGGTGATTCAAAACTCAACGGTGGTTCGGGTAAAGCAGAATGGGCCGTACACTGGCCAATCGATGAAGACCCGTTTTTCAATTCATACTGCAATACGGTCCCGACACCGCAGGGGGGTACCCATGAACAAGGCCTGCGGTCTGCGCTGGCCAAAGGATTGCGATCTTACGGAGAGTTGATCGGCAACAAACAGGCGGCCAAGATTACGGCCGATGACGTCGTTGGCGGGGCCTGCATCATGCTTTCCGTGTTCATTTCCGACCCGCAATTTCAGGGCCAGACCAAGGACAAGCTTTCAACCATCGAAGCCCAGCGTCTGGTTGAAGCGTCTGTTCGCGATCATTTCGATCATTGGTTGTCGGCAACGCCGGATGCCTCTGGAGAATTGCTGGAGCACACCATCCAGCGTGCCGAGTTCCGACTGAAAAAGCGTCAGGACAAACAGACCAAACGCCAATCTGCAACCAAACGCCTGCGCCTGCCGGGCAAACTGACGGATTGCACACGCTCCAGCGCGGAAGGAACGGAACTGTTCATTGTTGAGGGCGATTCGGCGGGCGGGTCCGCCAAACAGGCCCGTGTTCGCGCGACGCAAGCAGTCCTTCCGCTGCGTGGCAAGATCCTCAACGTCGCCAGCGCTACCGTCGACAAACTACGCGCCAATCAGGAACTTAGCGATCTGATCGAAGCGCTTGGATGTGGCACAGGTGAAGCCTTCATGGAAGATGATTTAAGATATGAAAAAATCATCATTATGACGGATGCCGATGTCGACGGGGCTCATATTGCCTCACTGCTCATGACGTTCTTCTTTCGTGAAATGCCGGGACTGGTCGAAAAGGGCCATCTCTACATCGCCATTCCGCCGCTCTATCGTATCAGTCAGGGAGGAAAAACCCTCTATGCCCGCGATGACGTTCATAAGGACGAACTGATGGAAACCGAATTCAAGGGCCGCGGCAAGGTCGAGATCAGTCGTTTCAAGGGCCTTGGTGAAATGCCTTCCAGACAACTGAAAGAAACCACAATGGACCCGAAGAACCGGATTCTTCTGAGGGTTACCGTACCGTCCGGGCACAATGATGATGAAATTATTGAAGCCCGCGATACCGAAAAGCTGGTGGAAAACCTGATGGGCAAAAAACCGGAAAAGCGCTTCCAGTTTATTCAGGAACACGCCCAGTTTATTGGAGATCTTGAACTGGACGTTTGATCAGGCGACTTGCATTGCCACATCTGTTCGTACTTCATCAGCGCCATCCTTGGCGGCAAGCCCTCCGTCCAGTACGGTAATTTCCGGTTTCCGTTCCGGTACACGATAAACATAGACTTGCGGGCAAAACGAATCTTCAAGTTGGTGCACAGCATCTGGCTGCCATCCGGGAACATCAAAAACATTGCTGATTACCACTGTGCCGGGCTGAAGAGACGCCTCCAGAACCGGTCGCACTTTTTCCAGCATTTCCGAATGTAGATAACACACCACCGCGCGAACATCATCGGGGTACGGATGATACAGAAAATTTGCCCGGACAATATCAAGGTTTGATCTTTGAAATACCAGGCCGCGCAGTTTCATGAACACCCATGGCAAGGGCGACAGTTCGATCGCCAGAACTGGAGACTCACGGAACCGTTTCGCCATAGGAAATGCAAGAGTCCCCCATCCGGCCCCCAGTTCACAGAGCGTCCCCTGACCTTCCGGAACCAGAGAAAACATGAAATTCCGGGATATGCGAGAACTCGGGATCGGTGAGATTCCGGTGATTGCGCAATAGATCAGCGATATGATCAAACCGGTCACAATTGAAAACAGCATAATGTATTCGAAGATCAACAGCGTGACTCCCGGAAAAATTCAACAACTCCCGGAATGCCGCGATTGGCTTAAATCGAATAAACACTTTAAGGATATTGAAAAAACTTAACTTCACTGGGGTTTTTGATACAGACCCAATGCCCCAAGTGCAAGGTTCCGGATTCAGACGGGTAGCACCTCATCCGATTCGAGACCCGTCTCTTCCGCAACGCCAAGCATAATATTGAGATTCTGAACCGTCTGACCGGATGCCCCTTTACCCAGATTATCGAGCAGCCCGACAACGACCGCCTGCTGATTTTTAGTGTTGGAAAAAACATGCAGGCGCAGCTCGTTGGTGCCATTCAGACTTTCGGGATCAAGTTTGCTCATTGTGGCGGAGTCAGCCAGCGGTGCAACCGTGACATACCGGCATCCGGAATAATGATCTGAAAGCGCCTGATGGACGGTTTCGGGAGACGGACTTCCCGGCAAAGACCAGAGTTGCAAGGGAATCTGAACCATCATCCCCTGACGGTAACGCCCAACGCTTGGTACAAACAATGCCGGATGTTCGAGACCGCTCCATCTGACGATTTCAGGCAGGTGTTTGTGCTTCAGGCCGAGGCCATAAGCGAAGAAGGCTGATTCTGTATGATCCGGAGCGTTTTCGTCCTCGAAAGAAGCGATCATCTGCCGACCACCACCGGAATACCCGGAGACGGCATTGATGGTAACAGGCGAGTCGGCGGAAACCACACCAGTCTTGATCAATGGATGCAGAACCGAAACCGAGGTAATCGCGTAACATCCCGGATTCGTCACTCGGCCCGCATGGGCAATCAGTTCCCGTTGAGCGGGCTCATATTCGGGAAACCCGTAAGCCCATCCGTCAGCGACCCGGTGCGCGGTTGAGGCGTCTATAACCCGCGTATCCGGATTATTGATCATGGCGACGGCCTCACGTGCGGCATCGTCAGGCAGGCAGAGAATCGCTATGTCCGCATCGTTCAACAGCCCGGCTCGCGCCGCGGCGTCTTTCCGACTGGTTTCAGACAGACTGAGAAATTCAAGATCATCACGACCGGAAAGGCGCGCGCGGATTTGTAATCCCGTCGTTCCGACCTCCCCATCGATGAAAATCTTGGCTGCCATTATTCCTACTCCTGAAGTAACCCCGCGACCCGTCACGGGGAGGCGATCATAGGTCGCGCTTCCAAAACGTCACGAATTTTCTGATGACATCAGGAAAAAATTTACCCCCGGCAAATCTTACCTGTCGTCTTCACTGGCATCAGGTCGTTCCGGGAGTTCGTTGCTTTGCGTTGCTTCGCTGACCGCCAAGCCAATCAATGAACCAGAATTATCAGTGACAATCTGCGCCGCAAGTAGGTTTTCGGGGTCTATAGCTCCAACGGATTTCGATGTCAAACCCTTCTCATTTGGCTCAGATCCGCCATTGGTCAGGGAGTTTGCTGCAAGGCGTTTCTGTATTTCCTGGGAGATCATATCTTCTATCGCTATGCGTTGATCGGCAGGCATGTCAGCCAATGCTTCTTCGCTCAATCCCAAAGCCTGCAACAGTTTTTCACGCAGCTCTTCTATCTTCTGTTTATGAACTTCCTCCGCATAGGCGCGCAACCCGTATTCGCGTATGAATTCCAGATCATCTTTATTGGCATCTTCTTTTGCAGGCTGTTGAGATGCCAGAATCTCATTTCGAGCGGCTTCATTTTCGGCCTTCAATCCTTCAGCAGAAAGTACTGATGAAAATGGCTCTGCTGGTTGCCGCTGGCGAAAATCGACCAGTGAAATATTTACTACAACAGCGGACTGATCATTATCAATTTTCATGTTGACCCCTTTTTACCTCGAGCATGAAAATGTCTAAGCAAAATTTGGGCCAAACTCGGCACCTGAGCATCTTCTGAATTGGGACCCGTTTCAGACCCAACCACCAGCAACAGGCAGGACATGTCCGGTGACAAACCCGCATCGCCCGGATGCAAAAAGAGCAATCAGTTCTGCGACTTCCTCCGGCTCTCCAAGTCGACCCAAAGGTATATTGCCCAGAATTTTTGAAAGCGCCGCCTCATTTTCAAGCAGTTCCGGCGGAAAGTAGTCCGGATTTTTTATAAAATTGGGCGCGATGGCATTGACTGTAATACCAAACCGGGCCAACTCCTTTGACAAACTGCCGACCAGCGCATTGGTCGCGCCACGGGCTCCTGCATAGATGGAGTAATTCGCGATACCGCCAATCGGTGCAGCGGAGGAAACAAAAATGATGCTACCAGAATTCTGGTGTTTCATCTGTCGGGTAATATGGGTTGTCAACTCAAACGGCCAGACGGTCAGGGCTTCCAGCGCCTTTCTGTAGTCATCCGCACTTGCCTCATCAATAGGCGCGCGTTCTGCCGGATAGGGATCGTTAGAGATCAGGGCATCAATGCGCCCGAACCGGGCTATGACGTCTTCCACAACTGCTTTTGGCGTAATGCAGGAGGAAATTTCGGCATCTGGAAATATTTTTGAAAATTCTGCGCGTGTGGCCTGGTCCCCGAATGTCATGTCATGACATACAACTGTCATTCCCTCGTCCAGCAATCTGGCAACGGCTCCTGACCCGACGAAGTGATTCACATGCGTGACCAGTGATACGATGTTCATTGTTTGATGCCCTCTGAAATACTGGAATATCCCAAGCCGGTTTATCCGTCAGGAACGAGAATGCAGGACCTCAAAAAGCGGGGCCAGTTCTTTTTCATAACGTCGCCAGAGTTCGACAGAACTTTTGTAAATAGGTGAACGCACCTGAGTCACGCTGGCCGTTTTAACGGGACGTCTGGTCTTGTGAAATTCGAGACAGGCATCGTCCCAGTCGAGGCCGCTATGGGCAATCAGTGCGCGTGATTGCCCTTCCTGATCATTAATCAGGTCTTCGTATTGAATATCATGGATCGCGCCGGGCAAGACATCATGCCAGTGAGTCATTAACTCTTCATATAAACGATAGTATTGCCCCAGTTCCTCCAGATCATAAGAGTATTCGTGCAGACTTCCAGGGAAATAGGTCTTGAAGATCGACAGACAGTTATCTTCTGGCATCCGTTTACAATGAATGATCTTGGCGTTTGGCAGGGCCAGTTTTATCAAGCCGATATGAAGAAAATTCTGTGGCATTTTGTCGGTGATGAAACGCGCATCTTTTGAATGGCATCGAAGTGCGTCGATATAGGTTCGGCCCATCTTCGCAAACCTTTGCGGATCGCTACTATGTATGTTGTCCGAATATTCATCTTGTGCCACCGTACCAAATGTGACCCTCACGACCTGGCTTAGCACCGATAGCTCTCCAGCACCGAAGACATCGGGATGGGATGCCAGTATCTGTTCGACGAGTGTCGTTCCGGAGCGCGGCATACCAAGAACGAAAACAGGTGTCGTATCAGGATCACCGGTGCCATTGAACCGGTCGAAAAGTGAGCGTGGAAACGTGTCTCTGAACCGGTCGAAATAGGCCTTCTGTTCTTCTGACGAATAATAGAAACTATCCCGTTTGAGCCGACTCCCCTCTGCCAGATATTCAAAGGCCTTTGCGTACTCGCCAAGATCCTCATTTGCCTTGGCCAATCCATAGGCTACCTGATAGCGATCCTCATCTCTCATTCCCGGCTTGGCATAAAGGTTTTCCATGGCCTTGATGTCGTCATTGTATTCGCGATGTTTGGTTATACTTGCCAATTGGCGATGAGATACACCAAGTTCCGGCTGCAAGGAAATTGCATCCTGAAAGGCCTCTCTGGCCGCATCCAGTTGCCCATCCTCGCTTAGTACAACACCGAGATTCATGTATGCATCAATGAATGAAGGTTCGATATCTATGGTTTTCCTGAACCCGGCAGCGGCCTCAGTCGTTAGATCCAGATCCTTGTAGACATTGGCCAGGTTGAAATGAGCACCCATAAAGCCGGGCTTCAACGAGATTGCCGCCTCATAACAGGGGATGGCTTCTGTCAGTTTACCGGCTGCCAGAAGCGCATTACCGAGATTGTAATGGGCTTCTGGAAAATCGGCACGAAGAGCGATGACCTTGCGATAATTTACAGCCGCATTATCAAATTCCCGAAGCTGCTCGTAGGCTATGCCCAGATTTAGCAACGCATCGATATGATCGGGAGCTGCACGTATCACCTGAAGATAATTCTCTACCGCCTCGGCAATACGACCTTGCTGATGATCACCAAGCGCCTGCTGTAATACAAGATTGATATCTGCCCCGGAACCCCCGCCCGGTGCCTTCTTGTGTTGTTTGGCCAATCGGCGGCGTTCGGCTCGGTTCATGATTATCCCGGATCGGTGTCAATCAAACTGCGAATTCACAGTCTATTGGGTTATTGGAAAATTAAAAAGGCGATTTCAGGCCGGAAACAGGGTGCTTTCTACAATCCTGACTTGGGCAATGTCGTGACGAATATCACATACACTACAGGCAATCTCGGTCACCATACTTTTATGAACAATCGAAGAGAACATACACGTCGGGGGCCATCGTCACTCGCCGTCACTGTAAACGGACAACACTATCAGGCCAATGACTGGAGTTTCGGTGGGTTTCTTCTTGATGCCAACCCAGAGGATCTGCCGATCGGTACACTGGTCGAGATCGAAAGTGTTGGACGAGAGAAAAAAAAGCCGGTGACTGTCGCCATTCGTGCCCGGGTGATACGATCCAGCGAAGATGGCAATCTGGTCGCCCTGAGCTGTCTGCACCTGGACGATGATGCCTTTCGGGTGTTGGAGGAATTTGGCGTCTGAGGTCTTTAACCCAATAAAATCAAGCCGAAATCAAATATGCTCTGATAGCAAATTCGCTTATTACACTTTTTACCGCTGAATAAAATCGCGCATACCTCAAATTTGATTAATGTCGTCTAACACGAATGTGAACGCTGGACTTCGTAACTTGAATTCCCCATTCCTCATCGAGACCGTAAATTACGGATATCGAAAATCACTTCTTCCATAGAAGGACGGGTATGGCACGCAAGTCTAATGTACGCACAACGGCATTCATATGCTGGCTCGTGGTTGTTGCATTTATTACCAATGCTTCGGAATCGACTGCGAAAGATCTGACTTTGGCTGACATTGGCTGGAATGAGTTGACTATTCCTGGCAAGACTCCTTCTCAATTTCGATTAACCGAGGACAGGGCTATTGCCATTCTCTCCGATGCCAGCGTATCGGTTCTATTTCGGACTCTTACCTCTCAGGAAGAAATATCCAGAATTCTGGTTTGGCGATGGCGAGTAGATGTCAGTGTACCGGCCACCAACCCTGCTGAGGTTGGAAAAGATGATCGTGATCTCGCAGTCCATGTCTGGTTCGCTGACAACGAAGCGGAAGGCTTGTGGGAATATCTCGGGGACGCCATCAAAAATGTATTGGGAATTCCTCAAATTGGGAAGGTCCTGACTTATGTTTTTGGTGGCACAGGTGAACGGTATCGACGTCTGGTTAATCCGCATCATGACCCCGATGGCGTTATTGTAATACTCCGTCCGAGCGGCACCAAAACCGGTAAATGGTTTTCTGAACGCGTCAACTTTGTTGCAGATTTTGAACAGGCTTTTGGCAAGGCTCCACCTAATCCCAAGTATGTCGCTATTTCTGCAGATTCAGACGACACAAAATCTTACGGTGCCGGGCGTATTGCAGGATTGATGTTTCAATGATCTGTAACCAACAATGATGCACATAAACAATAACACTCATCGCCGCCTCGACGTCCTCAGCACCAACGGGCAGAATCGACAATGGACTGCTGACAAGGACATTGACTGGAAATTGGATATCATCCGACCAAATTGGCTGTTGCGCCGGTTCCACGGTGCCTTGATCAGCCAATTCCGTCATGGCGAACTGATCACCGTACAAATTTGCAAACATCTTTTGGAACAGGTAACAGATCCCTTTGTGCGTAATTTGCTGATTCAACAAATTTCTGATGAAGAGCGCCATACGGAAGTCTACGAAAGGTATCTGATCCGCCTTGGCAATATTACCGAGATAGATCCTGCGATGGCAGAATCCGTAGAGAGAATGTACCATTGGCAGGGCTCATATCTGGGCCTGATGGTTGCCGTGCATATTATACTCGAAGGTGAGGCCCTGCGGACATTGCAAGACCTCTCCAAGGAAATTCCCTGTCCACTATTCAGCCAAATCAATAGCCACATAACTCGCGACGAAGCCCGACATGTGGCGTTCGGCAAGGTTTACCTGAAAGAACATTTGCGCAATCTTCACCCCGACGAACGTATGGAAATCTACCAATTTGTCAGATCATTGTGGCTCGAGAGTACCAAAGACATTTTGGCGGATTTCAAGATTGCTGGGTTTATCACGCAGGCCTTGCGTCGCCGCTGGGTCGATGACGGTTGGACCGTACATAGCCGGGCCCTAATTGATATCGGTCTGGTCAATGCCGAGGACATGGCCCGGGTATAAGGTAATGACAACATGATTTCAGTTATCATCCCCACCTTGAATGAAGCCGAAAATTTGCCTCGAATTGTGGACGTTATCGCAGGTGATGAAATCAAATCCGAGATTATAATTGTCGATGGTGGCAGCACAGACGGTACACCAACCATTGCCCGGAAACTGGGGTTGCGTCTCGTCGAAACGATACCCAGCCGAGGGATTCAGATCCAGGCTGGAACCGAAGCTGCGACAGGCGACGTTTTCTGGATTCTACATGCCGATTGCCATGTCGCTTCGGGTTCACTCAGCGCAATAGAACGGGAGTTGTCTGTGGCCACCCAATCACCGGGGGGGAATTTCCGTCTGCTTTTCGATGGTGACGATGACTTCAGTCGCTGGCTTGACGGTTTCTATGCCCGTATCAGATCGAAGGGCATCTATTATGGTGACTCGGGTGTCTTTGTGCGCCGAACTGCTTATGAACAGCTTGGTGGTATAAAGCCCCTGTTCCTGATGGAAGACTATGACTTTAATCGACGATTGGAACGCTGTGGACCGACCATAATGATCAGCTCTCCCCCACTGGTTACATCCTCACGACGTTTCCAGAGTCGGCCAAAGTGGGCAATCATCACTCGATGGCTGGTTATTCATCTTATGTTTCACGCTGGCTTTCCATCGCTCTGGCTGGCAAAGCTCTATCACTCCACACGACATTAATAGACTGATATCTGTTCGCACCTCACTGCGCTTCATCATTGAGTCGCCAATCATAGGCATAGCCGGAAATACTTGTCACAGGCTCCAGGTTTCGACGCAACTCAACGTCAGCATATTTTTTGAGATGATTGAGTACGCGATCTTCCGAGCCGCCAAAGTCAGTCTGGAACCAAGAATAGATTTTCGACATAGTCACTTCACCGTCACTGATCTTGATTCCTCTGGGGCTGTTAATGTAAGACGATGCGGCGCGGTCAAGCATGTGGTCCATCCGGGCGGCAGTGAAGGCCGAGTTCTGAAGATTAGGACAGCCGATTGAGGCGCAATTCACCGCGTAGTGAATCCGCGGATCCTTCCAGATGGGGCGCAGTATACGATGCTCAATGTCATTCAGACTTAGCATCTCGCCCTCAAGTTCGATGAGGTTCTTATCCCATGGGCCACTGGAAAAGAACCCATTACCTATATCAATGTCCTGAATTGATGCTACAGGATAGAATTCGGCAATCAATCTCACCGTGAGCGCATTATAAAGATTAATCCAGTAAGCCAGTTGCTCGGCTCGGTTGAGGCGACTGACTGAAACCGTTCTAAGATTGATCAAATAGCCATGCAGTTTTTTTGTATCGGCTTCGGTAATCTTGCCATAAGCGACAAGATTGAGCCCGGCCTTGTCGGTCATCACGTAACGCTTCAGAAATTGGTCCCAAATGCCATGATCGACGATTGTGCTCGAACCTTTGTCATTGGCCTCCCAGCGCGGCCATAGTTCCGCTTTGGGCACAAACAGAGACTCCAGGGCAGCAAAACCGGAGAGCACCAGTATTAGCGCCAGGGCTGCAAGAGGTTTGCCGAGACGGGTGGAGATTTTGAACATGGTAGCCGTTTCTTCACATCCGAACGTTTCAAATTATCAGCAGCTGATAAATCTTGATAATAAATTCGGCCCCAATCAACAAATCGCATTTCTTCACTTTTGCGTTAACTTGTTGATGATCAAGTTGTATAAAACTCACCTGAGCCCAAAACAGCGCAAACGAAGATTCTTGACGAGAAAAAAAACCAAAAAAAGACGACCCCCGCAAGACAGCCCTTTTCCGTATTCATATGCAAGATACCGCTTACAAGATACCGCTTAGCGTCGTTAGATGTATGTTATGTTATATTTTATCTATACATTACAATGAGTTACCAGGAACAATTATTAAATGTGATTTATTTACGACAAATTCAACGCCGCAAAATCAACCTGATGCGCCGCTAATGTTCAAATGCTCAAACACCAGATTCAGTTTTGCTCTTTGTAATAATTGAAAAGTTGGAAATGTTTCACTAGTATTGTCTCATGGGTCGGTTGAGAAAATTGAGGATCGTGACACATTTCTCCCTCTTCGTATTTATTGCGTGGATGGGGGTCAGTGGACTGATCATGCCACAAATGATGCTATCGTCGGCTGGGATGCAGACGATAGAAGATACGTCTCGGGCACCAATGTCATCAAATATGCTAAAATCCGGTTGTACCCGAAACAGTTCCGAACCTTGCATGCACTGTATTTGCAGCCCTGTCGCCAGTTCCGTTCTGGTGAAACCCGCCTTACACACGTTAACGGAAATCAGTCTCAAGCGGACCTTTGACGGAATTGGCGCGCTCGGGAAATCCCGGCGCCCGACTCCAGCCCCTCCACGAACAATCTTCCTGTTGTAGAATCCGGATCGCTGGCCAATAGCCGGTCTTTCCGTAAACACCTGACAATATTCATCCGCCGTTGGTGGCTTCCGTTCAGCTTGACGGCGAGCGAGAGAGGAAGAAATGCAAAACGCTTTGGGTTTAATGGACGAGCAAAATCTGCTTTTTGCGATTATGCTCGGCCTCGGGTTACTCGGCATCGGGGCCATGTTTTTTGCGCTATTCATGCCAGGTCGCTGGCAAGTGCCCTATTCTATTGAAGTGGTATTCGCCGCCATAATTTTCGTTATTGTCGTTGGGGGGGCTTACTACAGCACAGAAAAGGTGGACGAGTATTGGGCCGATGTGCCGAATATCGAAGAAGATTCCGCTTCTGGTAAAATCCCCATCGACTACGAGGCCAAGGCTTTCGACAAGGCGGTCAGTGCCTATCTTTATCAATGGGGTTTTATCTTTATCAATCCGGATGGCAGCGCCACGCGCAACGCGCTCGCGGTCAAACCTGGTGAAAAAATTCTGGTGCATGTGCTGGCCAACGATGTCATTCACGGATTTCAGATTCCGGCGGCACGGATCACCACCGAGGTTGATCCGAAAGCGGTCCGCTCGATCTGGTTCCGGGCACCCGATAAACCCGGAAAATATCTCATACAATGCATGGACTACTGCGGCATCGGTCATCATCAGATGAAGGCATGGCTTGTTGTCAGTGGCGAAGAGTCCGGAACGGACAAAGAGAAGGAACACGGCTGATGGCAAACGATTATCAATATCAGAACAGTCTCGACTGGACACCTGAGGATTTGTTCGCCAAGCACACCTTTACCGAGATCATTACCTCCAGCGATGCCCGTCTCCTGGGCATCAAGGGCATGTTATTGGCGCTAATCATGCTTGGCGTTGGCGGCATTATGGCGATGACCATGCGTCTTGAATTGCTGGAACCGGGTATCCAGTTCATTGGACCCAAACCCTATATTAACGCCGTCACCATCCACGGGCTGATCATGGTATTGGCCTATTCTGTTCCGTTCGCGACGGCGGCCCTTTACTTCATACTGCCCAGAACTCTTGGCGTGGACAGAATTTACCAGCCGTGGGCGGCGCATATGAGCTTCCTGACGCTGCTGATTGCCGGGGGACTGCTGTTCATTGCCCGGCCCGATTTCACCTGGGCGTTTTACGCGCCCCTGAGTCTTCGGGTGGCTACCGATATGGTCTGGATGGGCCATATCGCGATTATCCTAGTGGGAATTAGCGAGTTTCTGGGCGGAATTCCGCTCGTCACCACGGCATTGGCCTGGAAACGCCAAACCGGCGGGCGCTGGACGGACATGCCGCTTTCCGGTTGGGGCGCGTTGACTGGCGGATTGTTCCTGATTTTCTCGGCACCGATGTTGTCGTTGGTCGGATTGATCATGTTAACCGATTTTCTCGAAGTCACGGCCATCTACGACCCGGCCCGCGGCGGCGACGCGCTGACATTCCTGTTCATGAGCTGGTTCTATGGCCATCCGGCGGTCTACTTGCCGCTGGTTCCGCTGATTGCGGTCCTGTATCACCTGCTGCCAAAAATGCTCGGGCGCAACCTGTGGAGTCACTCCTCCGGCGTTATCGCTTTCGCGCTGCTGTTCGTTCTCGGTTTTGGGGTCTGGGTGCATCATTTCCAACCCAATTTCACGATTCACAGCCTGCTGAACTTCTTCTATCAGTTCATGACCATGATGATCATAATTCCGAGTTCGCTGCACGTCTTCAATTGGGTGGCCTCCATGTGGCAGGGGCAGATTTCACCTGAGACACGGGCGTCAATTCCGTTCAAGTTCATATGCGGGGCGGTTTTCATGATAATTGTCGGCGGTGTGAACGGGTTTCTGAACGGATTGATTTCGGTCGATACGGACTTCATCCACAACACCTACTGGCTGCCAGCCCATTTCCACGCCATGTTCCTGGGCTTTATCGGAATGATGACGATGGCCACTTTTTATTTCTTCTTTCCCTACATCACCGGACGGATGTTCAATGTAAAGCTGGCCAACCTGCATTTCTGGATCTGGCTGCCTGGCATCTTCGTTCAGGTAATGACTATGTTCTGGCTCGGATTGACCTATCACCCACGCTGGGTGGTGGATTATCTGCCGCTTCCGGAATGGGTGTCGGGGCAATTCTGGTTGTCGATCGCCGGATTCGCCAATGGCCTCGGCTTTCTTTTGTTCGTGATCAACATCCTGATCAGCGTACGCTCGGGCAAGCCGGTCACCAGCGACCCCTGGTCCATGCCGAACACCACACCTGGGTCGAAACCGGCCCCTGCCGCCGCCAATGCGGCAGAGTAAGGGAGATAGAACAATGATTTGGAAAATTTGGACAATCTTGATGGTCATTTTTGTCGGTGGCGTCTGGCTGTTGGCAATCCCGTATTCGCCGGAACCCATCCTGAAGACAGGAACGGTGATCCCGATCTATCGTGCCATGGGCATGGTGCCGGAACAGGGAAAAATTACGGTTTCCGAAGATATCGGACACGACGTTTTTGAGGTGCCGCCGACCGACGCCGAGCACCTCAAGGAGGCGATGGCGACCATGAATACGGGCGGTCAGGGCATGGAGGGTATGGCCAAGCCGACCGCAGAGGGCATGGCCGGGATGAAGACGGAAGATCAGGCCATGGAGGGCATGGCCAAGCCGACCGCAGAAGGCATGGCCGAGATGAAGACGGAAGATCAGGCCATGGAGGGCATGGCCAAGCCGACCGCAGAGGGCATGGCCGGGATGAAGACGGAAGGCCAGGCTATGGAGGGCATGGCCAAGCCGACCGCAGAAGGCATGGCCGGGATGAAGACGGAAGGCCAGGCCATGGAGGGCATGGCTGAAAAAGCGGGAGAACACGCCGAGGAAGGTATGGCCAAGGAAGCAGGGAAGCACGCTGAGGAAGGCGAAGTGCATGCCAAGGAAGAGGAGGCTGGAGGTCACGGGGGTGGAAGCGTCGCCGAGGGTCTGGTGGTCGTCGCCCAGGGCACGATTGCCGAGGTCGATGCGGCCTTGGCTGCCAAGGGCTTGAAGGTTAATACCGTCGCCATTGTCGACATGAAGGAATGGGGGTTCGAAACCGGCATGGTCTCGGGAATGCCCGGTCAACGAATCCGCCTGAAGGTCCGTAACACCGGCAATATTCCTCATGAATTCATGATCATGAACGGAGCCGCCATGAATGCGGTTAACTACCGTTTGACCCGGCCCGACTGGAACCTCCTTGAACATGAGGCGTTAAGCGAGGTTCCATTTATCATGCCGGGCGACAGTGTCGATCTGGTTGTCGAGATTCACAAGCCGGGAATTTGGATGTACATGTGCATGTTTCCCTATCACATGCAGTTGGGCATGATGGGTATGCTCATGACACCTGATATGATGGGAAAGATGGACGGCATGAAGATGTAAATTCAAAAAAGAACCGATTTTGTGACAAAAAAAAGGGCCGCCCGAAGGCAGCCCTTTGAAAAACAAGTGTTTTTGAAGATGCTGTTTTAACGCTTCGAGAACTGGAAGCTGCGACGAGCTTTGCGCTTGCCGTATTTTTTCCGTTCAACGACGCGGCTGTCGCGGGTCAGGAAACCTTCTTTCTTGAGTGCACCACGAAGTGCAGGCTCAAAAAGGGTCAGGGCCTTGGAGATACCGTGTTTGACGGCACCAGCCTGACCGGAAAGTCCGCCACCCTTGACGGTCGCGACAACATCAAACTGGCCTTCGCGATCAGTCACCTGAAAGGGCTGGGCAATCAGCATCTGCAATACCGGACGGGCGAAATAGGTATTAAGCTCACGACCATTGACCGTGACATTACCCGATCCTGGCTTGATCCAGACGCGAGCAACAGCGTCTTTACGTTTGCCAGTCGCGTAGGAGCGGCCCTGCTCATCAATTTTTTGTTCATATACAATAGCTTCAATGTCTTCGACAGCCGCCGTAACCGGAGCCTCCGTCGTGCCTTCCATAACCTGTTTCAGGTCTTCCAGCGAGTTCAGTGTTTCCTCAGCCATGGATCAGGCGCTCCTTTTATTCTTGGGGTTCATCGCGGCAACGTCGAGCGCTTCAGGCTGCTGGGCCTCATGGGGATGCTCGGTGCCAGCGTAAACATGCAATTTACGCATCTGGTCGCGTCCCAGAGGATTGCGGCTGATCATGCGCTCTACGGCCTTGATGACAACTCGTTCCGGATGCTTGCCTTCAAGGGTAGCACCAGCTGTGCGTTCCTTGATGCCACCCGGATAACCGGTATGCCAGTAATATTTTTTGTCTGACAATTTACGCCCGGTAAGCTTCACTTTTTCGGCATTAATGACGATGATGTTGTCGCCACAATCAATATGAGCTGTGTACATCGGTTTATGTTTACCGCGAAGACGCATGGCAATGATGCTGGCCATACGACCCAGAACAAGGCCTTCGGCATCAATCACGTACCACTTCTTCTCGACTTCTGAAGGTTTGGCAGAATAGGTTTTCATTTCTCACCCGTTTAATGCTGTTCACGATGACAGAACGCCACATGGCGCTCTCCGTGTGGGCGCGGAGTATCTCATCAAAATTCCTGAAGTCAACTGGAAAAGTCACATAAAAACCGATACTTATGACAGAGGTATCTGAATACCTCAATTTTTAAAATTACCGATCTGGCGGTATGGAGTAGGTGCCAGTGGCATGAGCAACGGGTTCCTCATGCCCATCAGAATGAATGGTCACCTCGACAACGGCCAGACGCCGCCCAACCTTGAGAATCCGTCCTTCAGCAATCAGGTCAGCGGGGCTCGGGCGGTGCAGAAAATTGATATTGAAACTGGTGGTTACAGCCAGCTTGACAATGCCGATCAAACTCAAAACAACCGCATACATATTGGCATCCGCCAGCATCATCATGGTAGGCCCGGAAACAGTTCCGCCGGGACGCAACATATTTTCATCGAACGGCAGCCGCATAATCGCCTGACCATCCCCCAGGCTGTCCAGTGACAGACCCACCTCCAGTGCCCAAGGCATCTCAGTCTCGAGAAGATAATTGAAATCGGAAATGGTAATTTTTGGCACCGAGTTACTCCCCTGATCCGGCTACGCTGTGCGAAGATTAATTGACCCCCATGCGATGGCAAGGACGAAATTGTATTCTTATCGAAGCAATTTTTTGATCTGAAGCAAGAAAATTCCTCAAAAATAACCTTATATCAAATATGGTTTATTGTTAATTTTATGAGTCTTATCAATGTCTTGATAAGTATCAAGGAAAGCAAGATCACAATATGACAACTTTCTGCCGTGATTCGTTATTTATCGTTTTACAGGCTGAATGTTATGACCGCCGCCGTCTCTCGGGCAGAATTTTTAAGAGGGCGCTTCAGCGCTGATACCAGTGCCCTGCGCCCGCCCTGGGCTCTGAATGAAACAGATTTTACAGCCCGCTGTACCCGATACATGTCGTGCGTTGACGCTTGCCCGGAGAATATCATTTTCAAAGGTCAGGGTGGTTTCCCGGAAATTTCGTTCGCCGACGGCGAATGCACATTCTGCGCAGCTTGCGTCAAGACGTGTCCGGTTGGTGCCCTGAGTCCAACGCAAGACGAGAGGAACCGAAATACCAAGCCTTGGAATCTTCATCTGTCCGTATCAGACAACTGTTTATCCACGAAAGATGTGGTCTGCCGGATATGTCCCGACAAATGTGACGCCAGAGCCATTCGATTTAAACACCCCGCCGCCAATGGCAAACCCGCAATTGACCAGGACCTCTGCACGGGTTGCGGTGCCTGCGTTGCGCCCTGCCCCGTCGGCGCCCTCACCCTATCACCTGTTCATCAACACAAGGCTGCATGATCATGGAAGAACAATCAGAATTCAATATTTGCGGCGTGTTTGTGCAAACAACGCCCGAACATCTGGGCAGTGTCGAAACCACGCTCGCGCAAACACCGGGTATTGATATTTACCAAACCGAGAAGGACGGCCGGATGGTCGTCACCATAGAAGATACGCCGGACAAATACGCCAGCGAAACGTTGACGGACCTGCGTTCGGTGGACGGGGTGCTGTCTGCATCCCTCGTTTATCACCGTTGCGATATCGAATCTCAAATGTCGGAGGACATAACATTATGAAGATGAACAGACGCGATTTCATCAAATCGAACGCGGCCGCCGCGACAGCAGTTGCCGCAGGAATAAGTCTGCCCGCTACGCTTAAAGACGCCAGTGCCGCCAGCGATGGCATCCGTTGGGACAAAGGCGTGTGCCGCTTCTGCGGAACCGGTTGCGGTGTGCTGGTTGGCACCAAGGATGGCCGGGTTATTGCCACTCAGGGTGATCCGGATGCCCCTGTAAACAAGGGCCTGAACTGCATCAAAGGCTATTTCCTGTCAAAAATCATGTACGGCAAAGACCGCCTGACCAAACCGCTGCTACGCGGCAAGGACGGTAAATTTGACAAGGGTTCCAATGAGTTTTCTGAAATTTCCTGGGATCAGGCCTACGATATCATGGCCGAGAAATGGAAAGCCGCAATCGACCCGGAAGACCCGAAAGGGGCTACTAAGGTGGGTATGTTCGGTTCCGGGCAATGGACCATCTGGGAAGGTTATGCCGCCGCCAAAATGATGAAAGCAGGCCTGCGCTCCAACAATATCGACCCCAATGCCCGTCACTGCATGGCCTCTGCTGTCGGCGCATTCATGCGCGGCTTTGGTATTGATGAGCCGATGGGCTGTTATGACGATCTCGAGCACGCGGACGCCTTCGTCCTCTGGGGTGCAAACATGGCCGAAATGCACCCGATTCTTTGGTCACGCCTGACCAATACGCGCCTGACCAAACCGGGATCAGAGGTTCATGTCCTGTCGACGTTCGAACATCGCTGCTTCGAGTTGGCCGACAACGGGTTGGTATTTACGCCGCAGACTGATCTGGCGATCCTCAACTACATTGCCAACTACATCATCGAAAACAAGGCCTACAACAAGGACTTCCTCGACAAGCATGTCAACATCACCAAAACCGTGACCGATATCGGTTATGGTCTGCGCCCCGAACATCCGCTGGAAAAGAAAAAGACCGGCAAGGGTGGCAAGCTGACCAAGATCGCGTTCGAAGAGTATGCCAAGGCGGTCAGCAAATATACGCTCGATTATACCAGCGAACTTTCCGGTGTTCCCAAGGAAAACCTGTTGAAATTGGCCAAGCTTTATGCGGATCCGAAAAAGAAAATCGCTTCCTACTGGACGATGGGTTTCAACCAGCATACCCGTGGCGTCTGGGTCAATGGCCTGCTCTATAACGTGCATCTGCTGATGGGCAAGATTTCCGAGCCCGGCAACAGCCCGTTCTCATTGACAGGACAACCGTCAGCCTGTGGCACAGCGCGCGAGGTAGGCACCTTCGCCCACCGCCTGCCTGCTGATCTGGTGGTTATGAAGAAACCGCACCGTGCGGCGGCTGAAAAAATCTGGAAAGTGCCGGAAGGTGTTATCCCACCGAAACCGGGTTATCACGCGGTCCTGCAAAACCGCATGCTCAAGGATGGCAAACTCAACGCCTACTGGGTCATGTGCACCAACAATATGCAAGCTGCGCCCAACATGAACGAAGAAGGCCTTCCGGGCTATCGTAACCCGAAAAACTTCATTGTCGTATCAGACCCCTACTTCACGGTCACCGCTCAGGTTGCCGATCTTGTGCTGCCGACATCCATGTGGATGGAAAAGGAGGGGGCTTATGGCAATGCTGAACGCCGCACCCAGTTCTGGCGTCAGCAGGTGAAGGGGCCGGGTGAATCCAAATCCGATATATTACAGGTGATGGAATTCTCCAAGCGTTTCACCCTTGCCGATGTCTGGCCGAAAGCCGTCATTGAAAAAAGTGGCTATGGTGCTGACAAGTCACTTTATGACGTTCTGTTCCAGAACGGACAAGTCGACAAGTTCCCGGCTGATCCTGTAAAAGACGCGGCTGGCAACTCCTATGGCAACGATGAATCCGAAGCACTCGGGTTCTACGTACAGAAAGGCATTTTCGAAGAATACCGGCGCTTCCAGTATGAGGGCCCGAAACCTGGCCATGAAATGGCCGAGTTTGAAGCCTACCACAATTCCCGTGGTCTGCGTTGGCCGGTCATCGACGGCAAGGAGACACTGTGGCGGTTCCGCGAAGGATATGACCCGCATGTGCCAAAAGGGGCGGACGTGAAATTTTACGGCAAACCCGATGGCAAGGCGAACATCATCTTTGCGCCTTACGAACCCGCCGCCGAAAGCCCGGATAAAGATTATGATCTGTGGCTGTCAACGGGCCGTGTTCTTGAACACTGGCATTCAGGGTCAATGACCCG
Source organism: Rhodospirillales bacterium (assembly GCA_021775105.1). GTDB lineage: Bacteria > Pseudomonadota > Alphaproteobacteria > Rhodospirillales > Casp-alpha2 > JAJFIJ01. Next base: position 29,768 of record JAJFIJ010000301.1, read on the forward strand.
CCGGGTTCCGGAACTATACAGGGCGTTCCCCAATGCCAAGATTTACATGCACCCTGACGATGCCAAAAAGCGTGGATTCAAACGTGGACAGGAAGTCAAGGTGCAGACCCGGCGCGGTGAGCTTCTAACCCGGATCGAGACCCGGGGCCGCAACAAACCCCCCGTTGGCCTGGTCTTCATGCCCTGGTTTGATGCCGGCCAGTTGGTCAACAAACTGACGCTCGACGCCACTGATCCGCTATCGAAAGAAACGGATTTCAAAAAGTGTGCGTGCCGGGTGGTCAAGGCCTAGCACCTTCTGTTTAAAGGGCCGGTGGGTCACCACCGGCCCCGGGACAGAATTTAGTTATGTTTTCGGGATACGGCAAAGTGAATGAGCACAGCACCATAAGCGCAGCAAAGACGAACCGCAGAAAATTTCTGGCTGATACGGCCAGAACTGCCTGCGGTGTTGGGATCGCTGGCCTGGGACTGGTCCATTTGACCAATCAAGCTAAATCCCTGCCGATTGCTGCCGTGCGTCCACCCGGTGCCGGCGAAAATGCGGCATTCCTGTCGGCCTGTGTTCGCTGTGGGCTTTGTGTAAACGACTGCCCTTACCCGACCCTCAAGCTCGCAAAAATTGAAGATGATATTCCGGTTGGTACGCCGTATTTCGTCGCCCGCGACTATGCCTGTGAAATGTGCGATGACGTTCCATGTGTTGCCGCCTGCCCGACCGGGGCGCTCGACAAACGCCTCACCAATATTGATGATGCCCGTATGGGACTGGCCGTTCTGGCCGACGAAGAAACCTGCCTCAATTTCCTGGGGCTCAGATGCGATGTCTGTTACCGGGTATGTCCGCTGATGGGCAAGGCTATTACGCTCGAGCAGCAGCCCAACATACGGACTGGCAAACACGCAACCTTCATTCCCACCGTGCACAGCGAATTCTGCACCGGTTGCGGCAAGTGTGAGTATGCCTGCGTCCTCGAAGAAGCCGCCATCAAGGTCCTGCCCGGCGAAGTTGCCAAGGGGAAGCTTGGTAAACACTACCGACTGGGCTGGAAAGAAAAAGAGCGGCGTGGTGAAGCTCTAGTCAAGGGTATTACCGATCTGCCTGACCGGATGCCGGAGGTCAGACCATGAGCGCAAAAACCAACCCCGGTTATGATGCTGTACAGGTAAAAGGATGGCTCACGGCCCATCGTTGGCTGATCCTGCGCCGCCTGTCTCAAATCGGAATCTTAACTTTGTTCCTGATTGGCCCGTTGACCGGCTACTTCCTTGTCAAAGGATCGATTGCCTCAAGCCTGACGCTTGATTTTCTGCTCCTGACAGACCCGTATATTCTGCTCCAGACGTGGATTGCCGGCCATACCATTGAAGCAACGGCGCTTATCGGCGCGCTAATCGTCTTCACCGCTTATCTTTTGATTGGTGGACGTGTTTACTGCTCGTGGGTCTGCCCGGTGAACGTCATTACCGATGCTGCCCACTGGTTCCGCACACGGCTGGGCATTCAGGGCGGAATCAAATTTTCCAGAAAGGTACGATACTGGATGCTGGGCATGACCCTGATCGTCGCCTATTCGACGGGCATTCTGGCGTGGGAACTGATTAATCCGGTGACTGTGATTTATCGTGGTCTGATCTTCGGTATTGGCTGGGCCTGGGGTGCCGCACTGGTGCTGTTCATATTTGATCTGCTGATCAGTGAAAGGGGCTGGTGTAGCCATCTCTGCCCGGTTGGCGCGTTTTATGGAACACTGGGAAAGTTCTCCATACTTCGGATTCTCGCGGTTCGGCGCGATGACTGTAACGACTGCATGGATTGTTACGCCGTTTGTCCCGAACAGCAGGTCATATCGCCGGCCCTCAAGGGTGCCAAACATGGTCTCGACCCGGTTATTCGCGCCGGGGCATGTACCAACTGCGGACGCTGTATTGATGTCTGCGCGCTGAAAGTTTTTGAATTCGGTTCGCGTTATTCCGAACCTTCCGTCGCCACCGGTCAGCCAGAGTCTGAACCGGAACTGAAAAAGGTTGCCTGACTGTCGGCACACACCGACAGCAAACATGGAGTTTTAAAATGAAAAATCCAACTATGCGTTATCATTTAGGAGGTTATGCCATGAAACGCCTGATCCCTTTGGTGCCAACAGGTCTTGCCATTGTTCTGCTTGCTGCGTCACCAATGAATGCTGTTGCGGCTGAGGAAATTTCCTCATTGCGTGGGCCGCTTGCCCTTGAAGGTCAGAAATCGCCACCCCCTGTTTTCAAACTGAAACTCGATCTGGAAAAATTTGATCGTAACTTCAAGACCCAACCGCCACTGATCCCGCACAAAGTGAAAAAATACAAGATCAATCTGAAGGCAAATCGTTGCTTGAAGTGTCACGACAAGGCCACCTACAAGGAAGAAGAATCGCCAATGATTGGTGTCAGTCATTATCTGGATAAGGACGGCAAGGAAGGCAAGAAGATCAACATGAAGCGCTACTTCTGCACCCAGTGTCATGTCCCGCAGGTTGACGCCAAACCACTGGTTTCCAACACCTTCAAGGGCACAAAATAGCAACCTGGCGGATCGATGCTTTTTTTCTGACCAATACTTGAACAGCTCAGGTATTGGTCAGATCGTTGCCCAGCACCCACAACCAACTGAAAGAAGAACCTGAACTATGGATCATAACCAGGAACAAATGAGCTTGTGGCAGAAATTAAAATCGCCCAGTCGGACTACCTCACTCGGTGGTCTGCTGGTCGTTGGCATCGTGTTGGGTATTTTCGGTTGGGGTGGGTTCAACTGGGCTATGGAAATGACCAACACCGAAACCTTTTGTGTATCGTGCCATGAAATGCGTGAAAACGTGTATGAGGAATACAAGGAAACCATTCACTACAACAATCGTACAGGCGTGCGCGCAACCTGCCCGGACTGCCATGTTCCGAAAGAATGGATTCACAAGGTTGTCCGCAAAATTCAGGCTTCGAACGAGCTGTACCACAAGCTTTTGGGCACGATCGACACTCGGGAAAAATTTGAAGCCAAACGTCTCGAATTGGCGAAGAATGTTTGGGCGGCAATGGAAAAGACCGACTCACGAGAATGCAAGAATTGCCATAATTTTGAGTTTATGGATTTGACCAAACAAGAAAGAAGGTCACAGAAACGGCACGCAAAAGCACAGACCAAAGGTCAGACCTGTATCGCATGTCACAAAGGGATCGCCCACGAACTTCCCGAAGGTTGGGACGAGGAAGGTTGAGTCCTCTTTTACTCGACCAGAGAACCATCAGACAGTCGGATGCGATAATCGTATCCGACTGGTTTCAACTCAGTTCCCAAGGCCCGCAGGTAATCTTCGTTGACTGGAGAATCGACGAGCAAATTGAATAACTGAATACCCACAGATGACAGCTTGAAAGCAGGTAACGTAAACAGCTCAAGTTCCGGATGGCGGAGGATGATATCGGCACCCTTGAACGCAAACGTCAGACCTTTGGTTTCTGCTGCGAAGGTAATGGAGAGGTCCTGAGCTTCCTGCAGCAGACCCAGTGTTTGCAAATGGAGGATTTCAACCCGGCCTATTTCAAATCGATCAAACTGATTTCGGTTGCCAACCTTGAACACATATCCTTCGGAAAAAGTCATCCGTCCAATCCGTTCCCACAATTCCATATCCCGAGATGTCATATTCGAAAGACATGCCAGAGAGGACAGGCTGACAGAACCCGGTTTTTCATATTCACAGGCAAGGACAAACCCCCAGACCTGCGCCATGTCTGCATTGCCGACCTGTTCGGCATAAGCCAGAAACCGGGCCAGCCAGTCACCATCTACGGGGCCATTGCCCGGACTGTCTGCCGCATCAAGAGCGGCTTCGAACACGGCTTCAATATTGTGTTGACGACGCAGGCCAAGATGTACCATGCGGTGATTAAAGCGGTCATGAAAGGCTTCACGATCAGCAGCTTCCGACAGATTGCCGGGCGTATAACTGGCACCAAGAAACTCACTCAGACTGTTGGCAATCTGGTCCGTGGCAGTTGCAGTTGGTGTATTGCTGTCGGTTTCGCTCACGATCTTGATCCTCTAGACTTTCCGGTTCGTCATAATCATCAGGTTACAAGTTTAGCATTCAATATCCATCATGCCAGTACAAGTGCTTGAGTAAAAACGATTTACCCCTTGAACTCCCCGTTATTAAGATCGAACATATTGACATAATGCAGCTAAGCGGAGAACCAGATTGAGCCCCGACCAAACCAGAGAACCCGTGTTGTTACGTGATGACAAAGACGGCATTGCAACACTGACCCTTAACCGCCCGGATAAATTCAACGCTCTGTCAACCGGGTTGATGAGCGCAATTCAGGCTGAACTCGATTCGATTGCCGCCGATTCCACTGTTCGGGTTGTCATCATTGCCGGCAATGGCAAAGCCTTTTGCGCTGGCCATGATTTGAAGGAAATGATGACTGACCCGGGTCGGGAAGCCATTGGCCAACTCTTCAAACAGTGCTCACATATGATGCTAACCCTGACCCGTATGCCTCAACCCGTTATCGCCAAAGTCCACGGCATAGCCACGGCAGCCGGATGCCAGTTGGTCGCGCAGTGCGATCTTGCAGTTGGCGCCGATACAGCGACATTCGCAACCTCTGGGATAGGTGTCGGGTTATATTGCGGAACACCATCTGTAGCCGTTACAAGAAACCTGCCCCGCAAGAAGGCCATGGAACTATTGATGACAGGCGACTTCATTGACGCGGATACGGCGTGTCAGTACGGATTGATCAACAACGCCGTCCCTGCCAAAGATCTGAATGACGCCGTAGTTCAACTGGCGTCACGAATTGCATCCAACGGACCCGCCTTCGTCGCGCGTGGTAAAGAGTTATTTTACACGCAACTGGAACAGGGATTGGAAGCGGCTTATGTGCTGGCAAGCGAATGCATGGTCGAAAACATGCAGGCTGCGGATGCGCAGGCAGGATTACAAGCCTTTATCGATAAAAAACCCATGCCAGACTGGTCTGACAGATGAGCGCATCGATTGAACCATCCTCGCTTCACTACGAAGATCGCGACATCGCCGGAATTTTACGTAGAGTCAAAACCATCGCCATGGTCGGTGCCAGCGCCAACTGGGTGCGGCCTTCCAACTTCGCCATGAAATATCTTCTCGGCAAAGGTTACAGGGTGATCCCGGTGAACCCAGGACACGCCGGAAAGGAAATTCTGGGGCAGATGGCGTTTGCAACTCTGTCAGATATCCCCGGCACCATAGATATGGTCGATATTTTCCGCGGTTCAGACGCAGCAGGCGATACGGTAGATGAGGTTATCCGGATTGCCTCCGAAAAACAGATCGAAGTGATCTGGATGCAGCTTGGTGTACGGAACGACGAAGCCGCCAAACGCACCGAAACGGCAGGTATCACAATCATTATGGACCGCTGTCCGAAAATCGAATACGGGCGACTGTTTGGTGAACTGGGCTGGAGCGGTGTGAATTCCGGCATCATCACGGCCAAGCGCAGGAAGATGACGTGATGGCAAATAAGAGCGACGGCCCCTGGCAATATGGTCCGGAAACAAAAGCCATTCACGCAGGCAGCCAGCCCGACCCGATCACCGGCGCGCGGAACACCCCCATCTATCAAACCACTTCTTATGTTTTCGATGACGTCGATCACGCCGCTGATCTGTTCAATCTGCAAACTTTCGGCTTCATTTATTCGCGCCTGACCAACCCGACTGTCTCAGTGCTTGAAGAACGCATGGCGAGTCTTGAAAACGGTCGAGCCTGTGTCGCAGCGGCGTCCGGTCACGCCGCCCAGTTTCTTACCTTTTTTTCGTTACTTGATCCTGGCGACGAATTTATTGCCTCAAAAAATCTCTATGGCGGATCAATCACCCAGTTTGGCGTCAGCTTCAAACGGTTGGGCTGGAACTGCAATTTTGTCGATGCGACGGATCCAGAAAACATACGAAATGCCCTGACATCCAATACAAAGGCAATTTTTATTGAAGTTCTGGCCAACCCCGGCGGAATAATTCTCGATCTGGAGGCAATTTCTGAAATCGCCAGAGAGGCCCATGTGCCACTGATTGTCGACAACACGCTTGCGACCCCATATCTGCTTCGACCGATCGACTGGGGTGCGGATATCGTTGTTGAATCGACAACCAAATTCCTGTCCGGGCATGGCACCTCGCTGGGTGGAGCAATTATCGAGTCCGGAAAATTTGACTGGGCGGCTGATGACAGGTTTCCGACCATGACCCAGCCAGACCCCGCCTATCACGGCCTGACCTTCTATGAAACTTTTGGTGATTTTGCCTTCACCATGAAAACCCGCGCAGTCGCACTTCGGGATTTTGGCCCCTGCCTGTCTCCCGCCAACGCCTTTTATACAATCACTGGCATTGAAAGCCTGCCAGCACGCATGGACCGCCATGTCGCCAATGCTATCCAGGTTGCCGAATTTCTGGAGACGCATCCGAAAGTTTCATGGGTATCTTATGCGGGACTTGCATCAAGTCCCTACCGCGAATTGGCCGATAAATATTTGCCGAAGGGTGCGGGTGCTGTTTTCACCTTTGGCGTGCTAGGCGGGTTTGAGGCCGGTGTAAAAATGGTAGAGAGCGTTAATCTGTTCTCACATCTTGCCAATATCGGCGACACCCGCTCATTGATTCTGCACCCGGCATCAACGACACATCGCCAATTGACGGACGAACAACGCGCCGCCGCCGGTGCGGGCGAAGATGTC
>JAJFIJ010000302.1 GCA_021775105.1 Rhodospirillales bacterium
CGCTACTGGATTTTTGTCAAACTGGTCACCGATAGCGGTGTTATCGGATATGGCGAGGTCTATGCCGCCACTTTCGGTCCGCAGACAATAGCCAAAATGATTGACGATGTTTGTCAGCGCCATGTGGTTGGTGCTGACCCCTTCAAGATCGAACGCCTGTGGCGTAATGTCTACGGGCGTGGGTATTCCCTGCGTCCGGATATTTCGTTGATGGGAGTTTTGAGCGGTATTGAAATGGCTTGCTGGGATATTGTTGGCAAGGAACTGGGAAAGCCGGTTTATGAACTGCTGGGTGGACAGGTTCACGAAAAGCTGCGCTCCTACACATATATCTATCCAAAACCGGATGACAAAACGAACGTCTATGCCGATGCTGATCTGGCGGCGGAACGGGCTTGTGAATATGTAGCACAAGGGTTTACCGCCGTGAAATTCGACCCTTCCGGCCCCTACAGTGTTTATGACGGACGACAACCTTCGTTGGCAGCGCTTGAACGTTCGGAAGAGTTCGCCCGCAAGATTCGCGACGCTGTTGGAACCAAGGCAGATTTGCTGTTCGGAACTCATGGCCAGTTCACCACGTCAGGGGCTATACGGCTGGCGAAAAAACTGGAACCATACGATCCGCTGTGGTTCGAAGAGCCAACGCCACCCGAGAACGCAAATGAAATGGCGCGAGTCGCACGACAAACGTCGATACCGATCGCTACGGGCGAACGCCTGACAACCAAATATGAATTCCAGCGCGTGCTGGAAACCCAGGCCGCGTCCATTCTGCAAATGGCGTTGGGGCGCGTTGGCGGAATTCTGGAAGCCAAGAAGATCGCCGGTATGGCGGAAGCATATTATGCACAGATTGCGCCACATCTCTATTGTGGACCTATCGAAGGGGCGGCAAATATCCAGATCAGTACCTGCTCGCCGAATTTCCTGATTCTTGAGAGTATTCAGACCTGGAGCGGGTTCCATAGCGATATCCTGAAGAAACCCATCCAGTGGGAGGAAGGATATGTCATCCCTTCACGAGAACCCGGCCTTGGAATTGAGCTGAATGAAGATGTCGCCCGCCAACATCCCTACGAAGGGTCAGAACTCCATCTGGAAATGGTCGAAGCGCCGATTTTTTAGAATATTTTAGTTCGGGAGTCGCAAACAACTTTCCTTTAATCGCAGTATTTCTGCGCCTTTTGGGATGAACTCCCAATCGCGAATAATTCTCAACAAATGTCTTGACCATAAGTAAAGTAGGGTTTATTAATTGCGAATGCCTCGCAATTGCAGAAATTGTAATTGCTCTAAACAACGGCATTTTGCCAACGAAACCAATTTTACGACTAGGAAATTACCAATGACCAAGATTACAAAAATGTTCAGAACGGCGACAATTATGGTTGGTGCCCTGACCATTTTCGGTGGCTCTCTTCAGGCTGCTGACGACGTTAACCTGTATTCCGCCCGCCAGCCCTTCCTGATCGATCCGCTGCTTGATGCCTTTACGAAATCCAGCGGCATCAAGGTCAATGTCGTTTATCTCAAAAAGGGCATGCTTGAACGCCTTAAATCGGAAGGCCTGAACAGTTCGGCTGATCTTATCCTGACGGCTGACATCGGCAACCTGCAAAACCATGTCGATGCCGATGTGTTGCAGGAAACTTCGTCAGCGGTTCTTGAGAAGAATATTCCTGCCCAGTACCGGGATGCCAAAGGGCTTTGGTACGGATTGACGACGCGGGCACGGGTGATTTATGCGCACAGGGATCGCGTCAAAGCAGACGAAGTCAAATCTTACGAAGATCTCGCCGCGCCTCACATGAAAGGCCGGATCTGCGTCCGGTCCGGCAAACATGTCTACAACGTGTCCCTGCTGGCGTCGATCATCGCTGCCAAGGGTGTCGCCGGGGCGGAAGCCTGGGCCAGGGGAGTCAAAGCCAACCTTGCCCGTAAACCGCAGGGCAACGACAGAGCCCAGGTCAAGGGTGTGTTTCAGGGCGAATGTGACGTCGCCATCGGCAACACCTATTACATGGGTAAAATGGCAACCAACGAAAAATCGCCCGAACAGAAAGACTGGGCCAAAGCCGTGCGCATCATCTTCCCCAATCAGAATGATCGCGGCACGCACGTTAACATCAGCGGCGCCGGGATAACCAAAAGCGCCAGGAACAAGGCCGGTGCGCTCAAGCTGATTGAATTTCTGAGCGGCGACGAAGCCCAGAAAATCTATGCCGAACGGAACTTCGAATATCCGGTTAAAAGCGGCGCAAAGGTTCATCCGCTGGTTGCCTCCTGGGGGACGTTCAAGGCCGATGCAGTGCATCTCGACAAGGTCGGTGCCCAGCGTACCGAAGCGACAAAGATCATGGACAGGGTCAGGTTCAACAATTAAGTTCCTTCTGAATCCGGAGGGGGAGAGCATGCGTAAACAATGACGACAGTTGCCTTTCCCCGCGTGGCTTTGCGCACCTCTATCAAGACCCGATTGTCCTGGCTGAATGTCTGGACAATCGGTGCTTTGCTTGTCGGGGCAATCGTTGCGCTGCCCGTCGTTGCCGTCGTCGTCATCGCCTTTACACCCGGTGATGATATCTGGCAGCACCTCGCTTCCACCGTCCTTCCGATCTACATTTCGACCACGCTGACCCTGATGACCGGCGTCGGTCTGGGGACCATCATCATCGGCGTCGGCACTGCCTGGCTGGTCAGTATGTGTCGCTTTCCGGGCAAACGGATTTTCGAGTGGGCGCTGTTGTTGCCGCTTGCCATGCCCGCCTATGTTATTGCCTATGTCTACACCGATATCTTCGAGTACGCCGGGCCGGTGCAGGTGATGCTTCGCGAGCTTTTTGGCTGGGCGACCAAACGCGATTACTGGTTCCCGGCGATCCGCTCGACCGGCGGTGCCATCGCGATGATGACGCTGGTGCTTTATCCTTACGTCTATATCCTTTCGCGTGCCGCTTTTCTTGAGCAGTCGGTTGGCGTTCTTGAAGCCAGCCGCATCCTCGGCCGCGGGCCGTGGCAGAGCTTTTTTTCCGTCGCCCTGCCACTTGCCCGTCCGGCGATTGTCGTCGGCGTCTCGCTGGCGCTGATGGAAACGCTTAACGATTTCGGCACCGTTGATTTCTTCGCCGTCAGCACTTTCACGCTGGGCATATACGACGTCTGGCTCAACATGAACAACGTCGCCGGCGCGGCCCAACTGGCGGGCGTGCTGTTGATTTTTGTCATCTCGCTGATCGTCATCGAACGGCTGGCGCGCAGAAAACAGAAATTTCATAACGCCGGCGGGACCTATAAATCGCTGCCCGGATACGCCCTGACCGGCTGGCAGCGGGTTTTTGCGATTGGTGCTTGCGCGTTTCCCGTCGGTCTCGGGTTTGTGCTGCCGGCTGTGGTACTGGCACGCAACGCGATCACCCATTTCGACGCCGCACTGAATGCCGAGTTCTATCAATATGCCCTGAACAGCGTTGCCCTGTCGGCGCTGGCCGCATCGCTGGCGGTGCTGATCGGCATCTTTCTCGCCTATGCGCTCAGGCTGGGCGGTGGCCGGGCGCTCCGGGTTCTGGTCCGCTTCTCGAGCCTTGGTTATGCCGTGCCGGGATCAGTACTTGCCGTCGGCGTGCTGGTGTCACTTGGCGGCTTTGATAATTCCCTTGATGGGTTCATGCGAAACACCTTCGGGGTCTCGACCGGGTTGCTGTTAAGCGGCACCATAGCGGCGGTGACGTTTGGCTATCTCGTGCGCTTCCTCGCCCTGTCGTTCGGCAGCGTCGAAGCGAGCCTTGAGAAAATCACGCCGAACATGGACGGTGCGGCGCGCAGTCTCGGGCACGGGCCGTGGTTGACGCTGCTGCGTGTCCACCTGCCACTGATCCGCGCCAGCGTGCTGACGGCGGGCATTATCGTCTTCGTCGACTGCATGAAGGAACTGCCGTTGACGGTCATCCTGAGGCCCTTCAACTTCCAAACGCTGGCGACCTTCGTTCATCAGTACGCATCGGATGAACAGTTCGCCGAGGCGTCCCTTGCCGCCCTTGCCATCGTCGGCTTCGGCATCATTCCGGTGATCGCCCTGTCGTTCGCCATTACTGCATCCCGTCCCGGATCGTCGAAGACCGGTGAGTTTTATCAGGGGGGCGGACGATGAAGGGACTGCATATGTATGGCGTCTCGCATTCCTATGGTGAGCATCAGGTGCTGCGCAACGTCGGCATGCTGGTTCCGGCCGGCGAACTGGTCTGCCTGCTCGGGCCGTCCGGATGTGGCAAGTCAACGCTGCTGCGTCTGGCCGCCGGACTTGAGCCGTTGCAGCAGGGTGGCATCGTCATCAACGATGTCGAGGTTGCCAACGCCGATCTGTACGTGCCGCCGGAACACCGCAGGATCGGCCTGATGTTTCAGGACTACGCCCTGTTCCCGCATCTCAGCGTTATCGACAACGTCACCTTTGGTCTCCGCGGCATGGCCGCCAAACCGGCCCACGAGCGGGCGATGGAAATGCTTGAGCAGGTCGGCATGACGCACCACGCAGACAAACACCCGCACATGCTGTCCGGCGGCCAGCAGCAGCGCGTGGCTCTGGCCCGCGCCCTGGCACCGGAACCGGAACTGCTGCTGCTGGACGAGCCGTTTTCCGGCCTTGATACCAACATGCGCGCGCGGATCAGGGAACAGACACTGGATGTCCTCAAACGTTCGGAGGTCGCCACCCTGATGGTCACCCATGATCCGGAAGAGGCGATGTTCATGGCCGACCGGATCAAGGTGATGGGCGATCAGGGCCGCATCCTTCAGGCCGGTCGCCCGCACGAAATTTTCTATCATCCCAAACACGAGTTTGTCGCCCGCCTGTTCGGCATCATGAATTCGGTCGACGGCATCGTCGTCGACGGTCAGGTTGTTACCCCGTTCGGCCCGGTCAGCGCCGGAACCCTTGAGGACGGCGAAGAGGTCACCGTGCTGGTCCGCCCGGAAGGCATTCACCTGACCGACAGCGAAACGCCCGGCGTGCAGGTCGAGGTCCAGTCCACCCATTTGCTCGGTCATGACAGCCTGATGCGCATCCGCATGACCGAATCCGTCGGCCCGGACGGGGCCAGACTGAGCGCGCCCGAATTTCATGTGCGGGTGCACAACGAGTTCGATCCGGCCCTGATTTACCCGATCAACGCCCACATCGACCCCGAATACGCCTTCGTCTATCCCCTGGGTGGCGGGCCGATCTATGACGAACCCGAACATTTTGATGTCGATGACGAAGAGAGGGCCGCCGAATGACAGCCAGTCCCTTCCCCAACGAAGCCGTATCCATTATAATGGCTCCATACGTGATGATGGTTCTGGGGCCAAAGCAAATCCCGAGCGACCCAACGGGGCGCGACGACGTATTTGCGGCAAATAAAGTAAGCGGAGCGAACATTACATGGTTGAAATGACAGCCTCTTTCGAACTGGAAATTCAGGCCCTTGATGATGACCACCGGGCGCTGATGGCGCTTGCCAACCGGATCACCGATGCGCTTGATAATGACGCGGCAGCGACCTGTGAGCCGCTGGTCGCCGATTTTGTCAAGCTGACCAAACAGCACTTTGGCCGCGAAGAGGCGTTACTGACCAGGGCCGGATATCCGAAAGTCAAGAAACACCACGACCATCACCGCTCGCTTTATGGCAAAATGGACCACATGCTCGAATTTGCCGCCATGGCCGGGGAAAATCCGCTGGCCCGCGAAAGCCTGAAAAAGGAACTGAACTACTTCGTGCTCGACGACGTCATCACCGCCGACATGGAATTCAAGGACTTCATCCACGACCACCCGACGTCTTCGTGACGGATATTTTTATGCCGCAAATACGTCGTCGCGAATGTTCCGTTCGCTCGGGATTTGCTTGTTTTGAGTCGCAAATACGTCGTCGCGAATGTTCCGTTCGCTCGGGATTTGCTGTGGTGATTTCGTCATGACCGGACAGCAGGGGGCTTGAGCCGAAAAGCGGGTAAATCACCAAAACCCCCATTTACCCCCATAAACCCCCATACTTTCGCGCCACATCCGCCTGATTAGGCAGAAATCGCCTGAATTCCGCCATTCCTTTTAGAGGAGAGCGGTAAAAACCCCCATTTTACCCCCATAAAACGGACCAGACCCCCATCGTATGGGGGTGCCAATGGGGGCAATAGCGGGGGTAAGAGCAGGGTGTTGAAATCGGGCCCGTCCCCGAAATCATATTCACACAGTCTGCGACCAGCCGAACCGGTCGCCAGACAACATCTTCACAAGGGCAAAGGACGGAATCCTGAGAATCCACCCGCACATCCGGGGCAACCTCGCCCGGCACGATAGTGATTAAATAGACAATAAAAGGACTATAGTCATATTTTGCTGGGAAAAGCAAGAAAAATCGACACTCGGCTGATCGCACCTGTTCATGCGTACCGGCGATGAATAAAGCCGATCACCACCCCGACCAGCAGAAACTGCAACAGCTGAAAGGCGGTGCCGAGCATGATAAAATCGATCACCGGGGCAATCTCGATCTTGGCGGCGGTGGCGAACACCATCACCGACCAGACCATGATGCCCATCATCAGGCTGAAGGTGATGCCGTCCCGATAGGGTCGCCGCTCTCCGGTTTGCCCGTTGCGATAATCAAGATAGACAGGAAACAGCCAGGCAATCACCGCCGCCTGCAACAGCATGGCGACCAGCCCGAGCGGCACGATGGGCTCAGTGCGGGTGATCGCGCCAAGCGCCGCGTAGGTCTCGTGAAAAATCATCATATGCCAGGGCACGGCGACGGAGAACGAGGCGATGATGTATCCGGCGGCGGTCAACAAATAGCGATTGGTCATGAAATGCTCCAGCAATGAATTTAAGCTTGTGCTATGCAAGGCAAAAACAGTCTATCCACATGGCTTGTGCTATGCAAGCTAATTTGCCAAACTGCGACATGACCAAGGAAGGCAAACGCAACCGCAGCGCCTGCGCCACCGCCGGTGCCCTCGACCTGATCGGCGACCGCTGGAGCCTGCTGATCCTCCGCGACTACATCTTCAAGGGGGCGCGGGACTACTCCCAGTTCATCCAGATGGAAGAAGGCATCTCGACCAACGTGCTGATCGCCCGGCTGAAATGGCTGAGCGAGGCAGGTTTCCTGATCAAGAAACCGCACCCGACCAACAAAAAGAAATTCCATTACGACATCACGGAGCGCGGCTTCGATCTGATCGACACCATCATGACGCTGGCCGAATGGAGCTGGAAACACCTGCCCGTGGCGTTCTCCCCGCCCGAAGTCAAGCAGATGTGGGGTGAAGACCGGGACCGGTTCCGGGCAGTTTGTCGGGAACGGATGGAGGAACGGTCGGCGGGGTATTTGATGGGGGAGGGGTGGGAGTATCCGGGTGCCAGTTAGTTCCTCCCCCCTTGTGGGGGAGGTTAGGTGGGGGGTGGTGTAGGTTAGT
>JAJFIJ010000303.1 GCA_021775105.1 Rhodospirillales bacterium
GCCGATTCCGTCCAAAGAGCCAAATGGCATGACCAAAGCATTGCCTTTGGCAAAACCAATTACTTCGCAGGAAACTTCACGATCATTGCGCGCGGTGACGATACAGTGATCTCCGATCGATAGATTCCCCTGCACCCCGCCAATTTCGATTAGCAGCCCAACAATATTGCTCACCTGACCATACAAACGGTATGGAGTTAAGTGGCTGATTTCATTCGAAATATTTGCTCCAAATCCGCTCAAGGCGGAACTCCAATCCTTCAGGTGACGGCTAGCCTTAACAATACCCGGCTTTTACATTATGTGAAGGGACTGTTTAAGGATTGGTAAAATGAATTTCTGACAAATATTTCAGAGCGGTTACGTCACCTGAAACCTTGCGCGAATCAGTTCCTGAGAATATGGTTAACGAATTCCTTAACGGTGCCCGGAGACCACGATGCGCGTGTTATTGGTAGAAGACGATCCCACCACCCAGCAAAGCATCGAAATGATGCTGGGCACAGCGGGTATGGTTGTTGATTCAACCGATCTTGGTGAAGATGGACTGGAAATCGGCAAGCTGTACGATTACGACATCATCATTCTTGATCTGATGCTTCCCGACATTGATGGCATGGAAGTTCTCCGCAGATTACGCGACGCACGCGTGAAGACACCTGTGCTGATTCTGTCCGGATTGACTGAGTCAGAAAACAAGGTCAAGGGATTGGGCTCGGGCGCGGATGATTACCTCACGAAACCTTTCAACAAAAGTGAACTGATTGCCCGCATTCAAGCTATTGTCAGGCGCTCTCAGGGTCATTCCCAATCGATTATCGAAACTGGCCGATTGAACGTTAATCTCGATACCCGCTCGGTAGAGGTGGATAATCAGGCTATTCATCTTACCGGCAAGGAATATGGCATTCTTGAGTTACTCTCGTTACGCAAGGGCACGACCCTGACCAAGGAAATGTTCCTCAATCATCTGTATGGGGGTATGGACGAACCTGAACTGAAGATTATTGATGTATTTATCTGCAAGCTCAGGAAAAAACTGTCCACAGCTACTGGTGGGGCTAATTACATTGAGACAGTATGGGGCCGGGGATACGTTCTGCGCGACCCGGAACAGGAAGAAGAAGTTGCCTGAGCATCTGCGCAGGGACCTTCTTTTTAAGACAATCAGCTACCGGTAAGTTTATAGATTCCGCGTTGCCCCGGAACCGGCTCGAACATGTCAGTTATCCCAAGCACCGTTTCTGCGCCACCCAGGAACAGAACGCCATCGGCGGGCATCTGTCCTGCAATTTTTTCAAGAATTTCCTTCTTGGTCGGCTGATCAAAGTAGATCAAAACATTCCGGCAAAAAACAACATCAAATTTCCCCAGAGGCATCAGATTATCAAGCAGATTGAATTCCTTGAATGACACGGTGCTTCGGACTTCAGGTTTGATGCTCCAGTGTTCGCCCTGCTTGTCAAAATATTTGACCAGAAGCTGAATAGGGAGGCCACGCTGAACCTCGAACTGGGTGTACTTCCCTTCTCTTGCCCGATCCAGAATCTCTTTCGAGATATCTGTTCCAAGGATGTCCGTTTTCCAGCCTGTCAACTGCCGGGCGGCTTCCTTGAGTAATATGGACAATGAATATGGCTCCTGCCCGCTTGATGCGGCCGCGCACCAGATACGGAAAGAACGCTGACTACCCCTTGATTCCAGCAACCGGGGAAGAACGTTGTCTCGAAACAGGTCGAAGGGTTTTGTATCACGAAAGAAGAAAGACTCATTTGTTGTCATGGCTTCAGTGATATCAACCAGCAACGCCTCCGTCGACGCCGTACGCACCTGGCCAATCACTTCGTCAAGTGTTTTCAGGCCGTGTTTGCGGGCCACCGGCATTAACCGGCTTTCAAGCAAATAGGATTTGTCGTCGCCAAGCACCAGGCCCGAACGTTTTTTCAGGATGCCCCGTATCAGATCAAAATCATCAGGTGTCATGCTGCGCCCTTTAGTAAAAAGTCGCTGATATATGGAGCAATCTGCTCCAGGGGAAGCACAGCGCCACATATTCCTGCTGCTGCTGCCGCCCCCGGCATTCCCCAGACAACACTTGTTTGTTCGTCTTGCGTCAGGACCGTGCCGCCAGCTTCAACAATTACCTTTCCGCCCTTCGCACCATCAGATCCCATACCCGTCAAAATCACTGCCAGTGCACGGCTTCCGTAGGTGTTGGCAACACTGCGAAACAGCGGGTCAACGGCTGGTCTGCAATAGTTTTCTGGCGGGTCCTCATTAATTCTCAATATTTTCCGTGCAGCGCTTCCTTCTACCGTCATATGATACCCACCAGGCGCGACATAAATATGCCCTGGCATCAGGATTTCTCCGTCTTTTCCTTCCGCACAAGGACGCGAACAGGAATCATTGATATGTTTTGCCAAAATCGCCGTGAAATTAGGTGGCATGTGCTGGGTGATAACAATCGGGACGTTGACGTCTGCGCGGATGTTTTTCAACACTTCAAACAATGCCTTTGGGCCACCGGTCGAACTGCCAATGGCAACAATTTCGGGGCGCATCTTTGTGGTGATCGGGCGAAGGGTATATTCGGTCGATAACAGTGATTTTTTTGGTTCAATGACTGCCCTAGGCGCCGTCGTCCGGGCAGTTTCAGATAGCGGTGTCACCCGCGGTTTGCGATTGGCAACATGCACCCGACCGATGGCACGAATCTTATTTAACAACTCTGTTTTGAAGTCGCTGGCGCTCCCCATTGAACCAACCGCAGTTGGTTTGGGGATGTAATCGGTCGCCCCCAATTGCAGCGCCTGCATACTGATTTCCGCGTTCCCCAGAGTCAACGTTGAAGACATCAGAATTTTCACATCGGGATCAACTTCCAGAAGTTTGGGGAGCGCAGTCAGTCCATCCATTACGGGCATCTCGATATCAAGAACGATGACATCGATCGGAGTTTCCTGAAGTTTCTTGACAGCCTGCTCACCATTGGCAGCCGACGCGACAATTTCAATATCGTCCTCACCATCAACCATACGCTTGACCATGCCGCGGATTATCGCAGCATCGTCTACCAGCATTACCTTTATTTGTGGGTCAGACATGAACGTAATTATTCTCTATTCTTTTGCGTCATACTGGCTTGAAACCATCTGATCGGATTATTACAGAAGACCCACCTGTGAAAATTTAGCCTGAATAATTTCACTATCAAACGGTTTCATAATGTATTCATTTGCGCCTGCTTCGATGGCTTTCTGGATATGCTCAATATCATTTTCCGTGGTGCAGAATACGACGACCGGACCATCTCCGCCTGGAAGTTTTCTCATCTCGACAAGAAACTCCAAACCATCCATTACCGGCATATTCCAATCCAGTAAAACAGCATCGGGAAGCTTTCTCTTGCACTCATCAAGAGCCTCCTGACCATCTGCGGCTTCTTCGGTCTCGAACCCAAGTTCCTGCATAATTTTCCGGGCTACCATTCGGATAACCTTTGAATCATCAACAATCAGACAAGACTTCATTGCAGACCAGTTCTTTCACAAAAGATAAAACACATACCGGCATCACACAGTACACCGGCCCGACAGCGAGGAACTGAGTCCTCAATCCAATTATGCAGGTGAGTTTCTCAAGACGCAACACAGGTTACATATAATGATGCAAAATGGCCTGTCATCAACCCGCACGGTTCACTTCAATACTGATGCCCCCTGATATTCCTCCCGCTTACTCAGCAGACCGTGTCGCCAAGTCCACAGTCTGGGCGAGACTTTCAACCAGAGCTTCACGATCATACTTGGCAACGTAATCATTGAAGCCAGCTTCTCTGCCTTTCTGGAAATCGCTCTCTGATGCGTGCCCTGACAAGGCGACCAGTGGCGTCTTCATCCAACGGGGGTCGGCGCGCACATCCGTCGCAAATTCAAACCCGTTCATTCCCGGCATTTCGATATCGGTGATAATGACATCAAATTTAAACCCTTTATCGCGCATCTGAAGGGCCGTATCCGCAGAATCCGCAGTCGTCACCTGCCATCCGGCTACAGACAGCAATGGTGATAAAAGATTGCGAAAGAACGGACTGTCATCAATCAACAGCGCCCGACGGGTCGATGTCGCACTGGCATCACCCAGTTTTTCGGCACTGCCAAACCAGTCAGAAAATGCCTGAGTCAGGAAATAACCGGCATCAATGATATCTGTGGCCTTACCGTCAACAATGGCACTGCCGATCAGGCCACGCGCATCCGTTGCCAATTCGATCTTGAGATGGTCTTCAACAATATCAACGATTTCATCAACGACCAGCCCCATAGAACGTTCCTGATCTGTAAAAACCAGTATCGGTTGGCGCCCGGCTTCTTTCCATTCGTGCTCATCATGGAAGGGAATC
>JAJFIJ010000304.1 GCA_021775105.1 Rhodospirillales bacterium
CGCGATTACCGCGCTTACCAGCAGGGTTCGTAATCCAATTGAAACCATAATCCGTGTTAGCCCTTTTTAAGCTGAATCCCCTCTAGAACCTTCTGATAAGTATTATGAATCAAATATTATCCAGAAGTCTCCCTTTTTTTAATGTCGGTGATACTACTCAATGGCCCGCGTGCCGACAAGTTCCTATTTTTAATGGGATTTTTGGCATTTGGCAATTGCCGCAAATTGAATTATTTCGGGCCTTGCCATGACCGGCGGTCTTTAGTAGTTTCGCCAGCCTTGACGGACCCGAAATTTCGGGAGGGTTACAAAATCCGAAACCCGTCATGATGTGCCCGTAGCTCAATTGGATAGAGCATCTGACTACGAATCAGAAGGTTGGGAGTTCGAGTCTCTCCGGGCGCGCCATTCTCTCTTCGAGAATGGTCGCCCTCTTATTAAACAAGGAGTTCGAACAAAGTTCGAACAGGCGCGCCATTATTCTCAGAAATGATCCCCCTTTTATCGTCAAGCAAGTTCAAAATCTGTTTGATCGGGCGCTGCATACTCTCAGAATACTGATCAGTTCCCAATTCGGTTTCAATATTTAAGGGCTTTACCGGGTATTTCTGGTTTGGCGGTTCAGGGCTGTAGATCCGATATTTCTACAACAACAGGCTCCGGTTTCACCCATTCTGGAAGGTAAAATGATGCTCTGGTTCCTTCGCCATCGTCCGTTTTGATGTCGATTATGCCACCGTGTTGTTCGACTATGAACTTGGAGATATAGAGACCGAGGCCTGTACCGTCAGTTTGACGCGTATCACTCGAATCAGCCCGCGAGAATTTTTTGAAAATATGATTGCTAAATTCCTCGGGAACCCCTGGTCCATTGTCAGTAACTTCGATGCGGAATCCATCGTCGAAGCGAGATAGAGAAACCGTTACCACGCCATTTTCCGGTGAAAATTTAGCGGCATTGGAGATCAGATTAGAAATAACCTGAATGAGGCGATCATGGTCGCCGTAAACTGTTGCTTCAGGAGCGGCGTTTGAGCGTTCGATGGTGACGCCGAATTCGCTTTCATATTCTTCACTGATCTGAATAGCCTGGTCCACTATTTCGCCAAGCTTGACTGGCGCCATGTCAAATTTCAACTTGCCAGCTTCAATCTTGCCAATGTCGAAAAAATCAATAATCAGGCGAATTAAACGATGCGAATTGTTATCGACAATGTCAAACATGGGCTTGAGTTTTTCGGGCAGTTCCCCGGCGGCCCCGGATTTGATCAATTCAAGCGAACCTTTAAGCGAAGTCATAGGTGTGCGGAGTTCATGATTGACCGTAGCAATAAATTCGGATTGCATTCTTTCAATGCGATTTCGCTCGGTTATGTCCTCGTGGGTCGTGATGATCTCGGCCCAGTCATCCTCGTGTCCGTCAACAACACGGGATGTACATATGATTCCAATGGGACTGCTATCTAATGTCAAATCCCAAAATTCACATGAAAAGGTACGCATGCCGTTAGCTAACGCTTCAAACTCACTTATGTAATGCTCACGCCAGTTGGTGTGCTGCCACGCCTCAAAATTTTCTTCATACTCTTTAAATTCCTCGAATGAGGATACTCCGAACATCTCGATGAGACCGGTGTTTGCATCGAGCAATTGGATATCCCGAATTGCCTCTCTCAATTGATCATCGTGATCCTCAAAATACTGCCGTAAATTTACGACACCGCCGCTGGCCAGTTTGTCTATCCGACGTTTGACCCGGGAATAGTCCTCCATAGAAACACCCAGCGGCGTTTCATGGTAGAGCGTCTTGTATCTCTGTTCGCTGCGGCGAAGCTCTTTTTCGGTCTGCACCTGTTCGGTTATATCTGAGCCAGTTCCACGATATCCGAGAAAACGGTCGGTTTCGTCAAATACCGGATTGCCGTTGATTGACATATAAAGAGTTCGGCCATCGGCGAGTGCGCGCGGATGGACAAAACCCCTGAATGGACGATGCGCGGCAAGATCGACCAAATGTTTTTGGTAGGCAACTTCATCTTCAATCAGGATGCCGGATTCCTGGCGTGTTTTTCCGAGAAGATGATCCTGCGGTATTCCGGTGACCGTCGTGAAGCGTTCAGACAAATAGGTCCAGCGTAAGTTTTTGTCCATTTCCCAGAACCAATCAGATGCGGCTTCCGCAAATTCCTTGAAGCGAACCTCGCTGGCCTGTAAAGCCTCCCCCAACTCCTGGCGCCTTTTTGTTTCCCGGTGCAAGTTGGACGATTTTTCATATACCGTGTTCTCAAGACTGGTGTTCATGGATTGCAGCTTACTCGTTGCGCGTTCCAGTTGCTCATGCGTAATCTTGAGTTCTCGAGCCGCATCCTCGCGTTCTATTGATCCCGTGCTGATCTCGCGAATCATCGTGTTGAATGAAGAGGCGAGCTCCCGAAATTCTGATGGATACCCCCCGGGAAAAGCATGTACGCGAGTGTCAAGACAGCCTTTGGAAAGCTTGCGGGAGGCCTTGACAACGGCTTCAACAGGCTTAACCAGCAGCCCCGCCAGCAGCCAACTGATCAACGCTGCAATCGCCACGCCGATAATGATTAACCCGAGCGCCACCTGTTTTACATCGCCTGCGCGCTCTTCCAGCTCTTCCAATGGCTGTGGAACCATAACGCCCCACCCAGTGCTTGGCACTGTCGTGTATCCCGTAACCATGTCTTTGTCAGCCGCAGGTGAATAGAATGTCGTCACACCGGTCTTCCCAGCCATCATCAATTCAACGGGCTTGACCTTGGCAATGTTCTTCATTTGCAACTGCCAATCGGACCGAGGGTGTGCAATGACGTTTCCGATACCGTCAACAATCGCCGAATGTCCCTTTCGCCCAAACGAAATCTTTGACTGGGCTTGACGGATATAGTCGAGATTGAGTGCGCCTATCGCGATGCGGTCCGGGGTTACTTGTTTGATGAGATAAATGGTCGGACGGCCTGTCTGATCGAGCATCAAGTTGCTGAAGGTGGGCTCCCGACCGGATTGAAGGCGCAGTTTTTCGAATGCTGATGAATTCATCGGGCCACGAAATTCGTCTTCAACTTTAACTTGCGAGATTACACTGCCTTCCTGATCAAGAATGCTGATATGCCTGAAGCCGATTTTTTGCGCGAGTGCTGCCCCCGCCGGAGAGAGAGTATTTTCCGGAAATTCAATGAATAATTCGAAAATTGCCTTGGCGTCTTGGGCATAGCGGTCCAGTGCGGCTGTTGTGTTAGTTGCCAGCAGGAGGTGTTTCTCCGAGACGGCTGAAAGCTCTTTCTCCATAGAAGTTTCTTCTACCCACGAACCCAGGACAAGGACCGGGACAGTGGCAATCAAGGTAAAAGAAATCGCAAGATAAGATCGTAAATTGAGTTTCAAGTGCTGTGTCTCTATCTGCTTGTCACAACGGTTTCAGGCTAGTCGGATAATTTGGCCACGATCACATGGAAAAATTTGCCCGATGGTAAAATGGTTAATAATCAATTTCGCATAATGTACAGAGATTCTAAAATCGACGACAAATGTAGGTAATTCGAAGAAAAAAATCAAACTTTAGGATCGGGTTTGTGTACTGACAGAGGTTTTGGCAATATTCAGCAGGGCCGTGAATCATCGTGATCGTGATCATGATTCGTGGCCCTGTTATTGGTCCGGCGTGTGGAAAATGAATTGTTTTCGGTTCTTGATTAGGGGGTGTATCTAACTGATTTTTAATCGGTTTTGGCGGGCCATGCCTCCAAAATATCGACTGATTATCCGATCACCCTCAATATCTAGGGGGTGTGCGGTGAAACGTTGTATATTCCCGATTTATCTGTCGTCAACTTATTACCCTTCACAGTCCTTTTTTTGCAACCACCGTTCAACGAGTCGGGCATAGTAACTGGCGCCGAGGGCGAGGATGTCATCGTTAAAATCGTAACCGGGGTTGTGGACTTCGCAATCGCTATGTCCGCCACCGTTGCCGATATTGATATAAGCGCCGGGACACTTGTCCAGCATGAACGAAAAATCCTCTGACCCCATGATCAGGGGACCGTTTCGGTTCATGTTCTCTTCTCCGACCAGTTCGGCAGCGGTATCGGCGGCGAAGTCAGCTTCCTTTTCGGTGTTGATGAGCGGCAGGAATTTAACCTGAAAATCCATCGATGCTGTAGCCCCGAAAGCGGCGGCTACATTTTGGGAAATCTCGAGCATGCGTGTCTCGGCCATCGCCAGAGCATCATTCGAAAAAGCGCGGACTGTACCGCTCAGTATCGCTGATTGAGGGATAACGTTATAGGCGTCGCCGGAATGGATCTTGGTGACGGATATGACCATCGGTTCGGTCGGCTTGAGATTGCGTGAAATGATCGATTGCAGAGCGGTGGTGATGTGAGCGGCGACCAGTACCGGATCGACGCTGGTTTCCGGCCGACCGCCATGTGCGCCTTTACCATCGACGGTGATGTCAAAGAAGGCACCACCGGCCATCATCGGCCCGGAGCGAATGATAAACTGGCCATGCGGCGCGCTGGGGCGGTTATGCATGCCGAAAATCGCTTCCATCGGAAACTGTTCAAACAGTCCTTCCTGTACCATGGCGTCACCACCGCCGAGGCCTTCTTCTGCTGGCTGGAAAACAAAATGCACGCATCCTTCGAAGTTTTTGGTCTCCGCCAGGTAACGAGCTGCCCCCAGCAGCATTGTCGTGTGGCCGTCATGACCGCAGGCGTGCATTTTGCCTTCATGAACGGACTTGTGATCGAAGGTGTTGATCTCGAGAATCGGCAGGGCATCCAAATCTGCACGCAGGCCAATGGCGGTCGAATGATTGCCCACCCGCAAAGTGCCGACAACACCGGTCTTGCCCAGTCCGCGATGGACATCAATACCGAAGGAACTGAGCTTCTCAGCGACCAGATCAGCGGTTCGGTTCTCTTCGAATCCGAGTTCTGGATGAGCGTGAATATCGCGGCGCCATGACGTCAAATCATCATGGAAATCGGTAATTCGATCCAGTGGTTTCATCTGTATCCTCAAATACATCGATTGTTGTAGATAGCGTTTTTCGTCAGGGGGACCGTTTTTCCTCGACCGCATGACAAGCGACCATGGTGGCGCCATCGCTATGCAACGTTGGCGCCTCGCGTTGGCACCGTTCATTGGCGAGTGGGCAGCGCGGATGAAACGCGCAGCCACTTGGAGGGTCAATAGGATTGGGGACCTCTCCCTGAACCGGCGCACGTTCCACGCCTGTCATATCCATATCGGGAATTGTATTAAGCAGCAGTTGTGTGTACGGATGCTTCGGAGATTTGAACAGATCGCTAGCTGTTGCGACCTCACATAATTTGCCCAGATACATAACGCCAATTTTATCGGAAACATGATACACGACCGCCAGATTATGACTGATAAACAAATAGGTCAGTCCCAATCGGCGTTGCAGGTCCTTCATCAGATTAAGAATCTGTGCCTGAACGGATACATCCAGTGCAGATGTGGGTTCATCGCATACAAGAAA
>JAJFIJ010000305.1 GCA_021775105.1 Rhodospirillales bacterium
CGGGTTTTTATTGGCGACACTGGAACGCGACAACCATCCGGACGCGGAATCCGACGGGCATCTCGGTGGGCTGGATGTCTATGTCAACCTGATCGACGCCAATGGCGATGTGCTGGCCGGATTCGAGCGCATCAGGGAGCGGGGCAGGGGAGCGGCTGAAATCGTCATTGCACTGGCTTCCGGTGGATCGTTGCCAGCAATCCGGAAATATACCGATACGCATGACATTCCCTTGCTTTTGCCGGGCGAGATGCCGTTCGCCCGCACCGACCTGTCGGGGGTAAAGACTTTTATAAACAGTTACACCGAGGCTTACGGCAGCGCACCGACATCCGAAGCGGCACGGGGGTACAACGCGGCACGGCGAATTGACGTTGCCGTTCGCGCCCAGGGAGGGGTTGAAGACAGAAACGCCCTGCACCGCAGCTTCGCTGATACGGCAAAGGGTTATAACTGGTAATATTGCCGGGATTTCCGGTTTTCCCGAGAGCCGATTCATCACTAATATCAGTTTAAATTTCAAATGTTGCTTTTTTTCCTATTTTATGTTATTAATCACTTTTCGTCACAATCGGCAACGCTCGTTGTGTCGACAGGCCTGCCACCGGGGTGAATACGGTGGCTTCCCTCTTTATGATTATGGAGGGTTTGCATGTTTGCGATTTTGAAGAATGATTTACTGACCGGTGCGCTGTGCTGGCGGTGAAGTGGTGGTTAAGTATTACCATTGACCTCAAGTTGAACTCCAACGAATTCCCTCCCCATCTGTGGGGGAGGGTTAGGGTGGGGGGGTAGATAGCGCGATAGCGCGAATAAAAAACCGTTCCTCCCGGTGAAAATTTCACCCCCACCTCGGTCCTCCTCCATCGAGGGGGAGGAAGTAAAAAGAGCCTGTCCCTAACTTCCAACAATTACCCCCACACTATAGGAACTGAAGTTGGCTGTGTGGGGGTTTTTGCATACCATATTAATTTTTGATTTTTGAGAACGGCAGAATTCCGGGAGTTATTTTTTCGAAACCGCCAAATGGCGCGAAAATGTGGGGGTTTGTGGGGGTTTATGGGGGTTTTGACAATTTGTGAGCCCGACTGTTTTCCCGCGCATGGCGAAAAGGGAAAGCCGTGTTCGACGAAAATGAAGGCGAGGGACGTCAAAACGGATGCGATTCCCTGTTTTATGAAACTTTATGGAGATTTATGGGCATTGGTTGGGTTTGATGGGCATTTGGCAGGTTTTCTGGCCGGGAAAATGACCATGAATACCCATGTTTCCCCGAAATCCCCATATCAACAAGCCTCACAACCCGGCTTTAAAAACCGGATAAGGTGGGCCATATTGAGGCTACATCAAGAATTGCATTCATTGATCGGACATCACTATGAGTACCGTTGAAAATATTCGCAAACACCGTCACCCGGAAAAGCGCAACAAGCCGGTTAATCCGGTGCAGCGCAAACCGGACTGGATCCGGGTCAAGGCGCCGACGTCGAAGACCTATGGCGAAACGCGGAAACTGATGCGCGAAAAGAACCTGCATACGGTCTGCGAAGAAGCATCGTGCCCGAATATTGGCGAATGCTGGTCGGCCAAACATGCCACCGTGATGATCCTCGGCGATATCTGCACGCGGGCCTGTGCGTTCTGCAATGTCGCCACCGGCAAGCCGGGGCAGGTTGATACCGACGAACCTGAAAACCTCGCTCAGTCCGTGCGTGAAATGGGTATGCGCCATCTGGTGATTACCTCGGTGGACCGCGATGATCTGGCCGATGGCGGGGCCGGGCAGTTCGTTGACTGCATCACCCGTATTCGTAAGACCTCGCCGGAGACAACGATTGAAGTGCTGACGCCCGATTTCCGGGACAAGGACGGGGCGCTGGAAGCCGTGGTCACCGCCAAACCGGATGTGTTCAATCATAACCTCGAGACCGTGCCGAGGCTCTATCAGTCGATCCGGCCCGGCGCGCGGTATTTTCATTCGCTGCGCATTCTGCATGACGCCAAACGTCAGGATCCGGAACTGTTCACCAAATCCGGGTTGATGGTCGGGCTTGGCGAGACCCGCGAAGAGGTGTTGCAGGTGATGGATGATATGCGTGCCGCCGATATCGATTTCCTGACGATTGGCCAGTATCTGGCACCAACCCCGCGCCATGCGCCGATTGATCGTTTTGTGACCCCGGATGAATTCGATGAATTCAAGCGCATCGGCCTGTCCAAAGGCTTCCTGCATGTCGCCTCGACGCCGTTGACGCGCTCGTCCTATCACGCCGACAAGGATTTCGAGGCGCTCCGCGATGCCCGGCTGAAAAAGCTGGCCGGCAATTGAACGTCTGCCGATATGCCGACCCACGCCGAAAAACGCTATCTTCCGTATCCGCCGGCCGATCTCTATCACCTGGTTGCGGATATCGAAAAATACCCTGAATTCCTGCCGTGGTGCATGGCGCTCCGGGCGCGGAAGCGCGATGGCAACGTGACCCTGTCGGACATGGTGATCGGCTTCAAGGTGTTTCGCGAATCCTTCACCACACGCGTTACCCTGACGCCGGAACACCGCATCGACGTTGAATATCTGAACGGTCCGTTCAAATATCTCAACAATCACTGGATATTCGAAGACGGCGAGAACGGCGGCTGTGTTATCGATTTTTACGTCGACTTTGAATTTCGCTCGGTATTGCTGCAAAAAGCCATCGGTGTTGTCTTCAACGAAGCCGTAACCAAGATGATCAACGCCTTCGAGACACGGGCGGACAAGGTGCTCAAGGACAAGCGTTGCGGTTAACCGGTGGCCGCGCTGAGCATCCGGATTGCCGCTTCAACCGTGCTGAGACGCACGGAAGTACGGTCGCCAGCGAAGACGTGGCGTTGATGGCGGGTTTCCATACCATCACCTGCCAGTGCCATATGAACAAGACCGACGGGTTTGTCGGCGCTGCCGCCGCCCGGCCCGGCGATGCCGGTTACCGAGACCGCAAGGTTGGCATCTGACCGTGCCAGCGCGCCTTCTGCCATGGCGCGGGCGACCTGTTCACTGACCGCACCGACCTCAACAAACAGATGTTCGGGCACGCCCAGCATTTGGTGCTTGGCTTCATTGGTATAGGTGACGAACCCGCGCTCAACGACATCCGACGATCCGGCGATGGCCGTCAGCAACCCGGCGATCAGGCCGCCGGTGCAGGATTCTGCCGTAGCGATCCGCAATCCCTTGCCCCGACACGTCGCTAATAGCTGCTCCGTCTGCTCTTCCAGTGCAGGGCCGAACATCTCAAATCACCTTCCCGTAAAACAGCGCAAACACAATCGCCCCCGAATAAAGCGCGGCCAGGACATCGTCGACCATGACGCCAAGACCGCCCTTGATCGTCCGGTCCGCCCATCCGGCTGGCCAGGGTTTGAAGATATCGGCTATGCGAAACAGCACGAAGCCGATTGCATAGAGCGCGATATCCGGCGGCACGAAGGCGAGGGTCAGCCACATCCCGGCGACCTCATCGATAACCACCGGCCCCGGATCGTCTCCACCGGTAAGGCCGATATAGACGTTGGATGCCCAGATACCGACGATGAATATAACAATGCTGGCGACGATCAGGCCGAATGAGCCGGTCGTGCTGGCGATCAGCCAGGCAAAGGGCAGGGCACCCAGCGACCCCCAGGTGCCCGGCGCTTTTGGCAGATAGCCCGCGCCGAACCAGGTCGCCATCAGAACGCCCGGACTGGACAGGCTTGGATTCGTTGAAGATTCCCCGGAATCGCTCATATATCGCTCATGGATTGCTCAACTCGATTGCTGGTGATTCTGATACCATCACATCAGGCATTACGGATTTCTGCCGATTTTGCCTGAATCCGCGTAACGCGCAAGTACAATTGGCTTGCATGGGGCAAAGCCAGCGGATAACTTCCTTG
>JAJFIJ010000306.1 GCA_021775105.1 Rhodospirillales bacterium
GGTCTTGCCGCATTTTTCAGCATCCGCACCGGATCGGGGTCGATGCCATCGGCGGCAAAAACCTGCATCGCGTGGATCGCCGGGGCCATCGGCGGCAGGCTGAGTTGGTTGTCCGTCGCCATGGCCTGCCCTTCATTGATCGGCATGGTCAGGTGAACCGGTCCGGGACGTTCGTCAACGGCTGTGCGGAAGGCTTTCCTGATAACCGTCGCGACCGAATCGGCACCGATCCGTGCGGTCCATTTGCTGATTGGCGAGAAGATCAGGCCATGATCAACATTCTGGTGGGTGAACGTTGCTTCCTTGCCGGAATGCATCTGCCCGGATATGGCGATCATCGGCGAACGGTCAAGCCAGGCATTGGCAACGCCGTTGACCAGATTGGTCGAGCCGGGCCCCAGCGTCGACATGCAGATACCGGGCAGGCCCGTCAGTTGCCCGTAGGCATCGGCCATGAAAGCTGCCGTACCTTCGCGCCGGGTCAGCACGAACTCCGTGCCATCCCGCCGGGCCGCTTCCATAAATTCAAGGTTCGGATCGCCCGGATACCCGAAGATATGCCCGATTCCGGCCTGATGGATGGATTGCGCCAGAAGTTCGGCTGTTGTCTTGGTTTCGGACACGGGTTCTCTCTCGTCTTGTCTGGTCATTTGCAATTTTGGATGATTGCAGCACTTTCAAATATTGTATACAATTTTTTCCAACTGGAACACAGAACAAAATAATAAGGGTGGAAGCAACAAAATCATGGACGATCTGAAAACGGGTGTTGTCGTCGTCGGCGCGGGCAATGCTGCTTTCTCGGCCGCCCTTGCCGCACGCGAACAGGGTGCCGACGTGATTGTACTTGAACGTGCACCCTATGACGAGCGTGGCGGCAATAGCCGTTATACCGCAGGGGCTATGCGGGTTGCTTTCGAAGGACCGGATGATCTTGCCAAAATCATGGATCTGACGGACGACGAGATCGCCAACGTCGATTTTGGCAGCTACACCACCGATCAGTTTTTCGACGATATGGCGCAGATGACCCAGTACCGGGCCGATCCCGATCTGGTTGAAACTCTCGTTTACAAAAGTCTCGAGAGCATCATCTGGATGCGCGAAAAAGGCGTGCGGTTCTCCCCTTCCTATGGCCGCCAGGCGTTCAAGGTTGACGGCAAATTCAAGTTCTGGGGCGGCCTCGCCGTCGAGGTCGTTGGCGGCGGACCGGGCCTGGTTGATTACTGGGTTGATGCCGCAGAAAAGAATGGCATCAAAATTATGTACGGCGCGCGGGCGATGGAGTTGATTGAAGACAACGGCGTGATCACTGGCGTCAAAGTACGCCAGGACAAGCAGACATTCAGCATTTCTGCCGAGGCCGTTGTTCTGGCCGCTGGCGGTTTCGAATCCAATGCCGAATGGCGCACACGCTACATGGGGCCGGGCTGGGATTTGGCTAAAGTCCGCGGCACACGTTATAACATGGGCGACGGTATTCGCATGGCGCTTGATGTCGGTGCCCTGCCCTACGGCAACTGGTCGGGCGGACACGCGGTTGGCTGGGACCGCAATGCGCCGGAGTTCGGCGACCTCAGTGTCGGCGACAATTTCCAGAAACACAGCTATCCGCTCGGCATCATGGTCAATGCAACAGGCCGCCGCTTCGTTGATGAAGGGGCCGACTTCAGAAATTATACCTATGCCAAGTATGGCCGCGTGATCCTTGAACAACCGGGCCAGTTTGCCTGGCAGGTATTCGATGCAAAAGTCACTGCCATGCTGCGTGATGAATACCGTATCCGCGAAGTAACCAGGGTCTCGGCCGACACGATTGAAGAGCTTGCCGGCAAACTTGATGACGTCGATGCGAATGCTTTTGTTGATGAAGTGAACAATTACAATGCCGCCGTGATGACCGATGTTGCGTTCGATCCGGCCGTCAAGGACGGGCGCGGCACCAAAGGATTGAGCATCCCCAAATCCAACTGGGCCAACGTTCTCAATACCCCGCCCTATGAAGCCTACGCAATTACCTGCGGCATTACCTTTACTTTTGGTGGCGTGAAGATTGACGGCAGCGCGCAAATACAGGATACAGATGGGCAACCCATTCCCGGACTTTACGCCGCTGGCGAAATGGTTGGCGGTTTGTTTTATTTTAATTATCCGGGGGGAACGGGGTTGATGTCTGGTACGGTGTTTGGCCGGATCGCCGGCACCAGCGCCGGAAAGGCAGCGATGTCTCAACACTGATTGTCAGGAACCACCGTGACGTCTGAACCCAAACAGAAACCGCCCGCCGAAACACACACACCGCCGCGTGGCGAAGTTGTCTACAAAGAGCTGCGCCAGGCCATTCTGGATGGTCATTACCAACCCGGTCAGCCGGTTCGTGAAACCGAAGTGGCGGCCCGTCTGAACGTCAGCCGGACCCCTGTTCGCGAAGCTTTCCGACGCCTGCAGACGGATGGCATTCTGGAATTTACCCCGTGGCGCGGGGTGGTCGTTGCCGAACTGAACGAAAAACAGATCATCGAACTCTACGTCATGCGCAAGGTTCTGGAAGGAACCGCCGCCGCACTGGCGGCGCTGAACGCCTCCAATGCGCAGATCGCTGAGCTGGAAAAAATCATCGAACGTGCCGAAGGGGAAACCGATCCGGAGATCCTCGCCGACCTCAATCGTGATTTCCATCAGGCGATTTTCGACGCCGCCGATAACCGTTACCTTCTGCATGCCATGAAAGCACTTCGCAATCCGATGGCATTACTCAGCAAGACCACCTATTCCGTCGCCGACCGTCCGGCCACCGCACAGGCCGAACACCGCCAGATCGTCGATGCGATCAAACAGGGCGATACCGGGGCGGCGGAAAAACTGGGGTATGGGCACATCGCCAACGCCGAACAGGCGCGCTTCAAGCTATTGTCAAACAGCTGACAGACCAACAGGAAAACCAATGCCCAGCACTGAATATGTACGGACAATGGCCAGCTACAACCTCTGGCAAAACGAAAGTCTGGTCGAAGCCGCCAACAGCTTGGGCGAAAAGGATCGCAAGCTCGACCGGGGTTCATTTTTCGGCTCCATCCAGCAGACCTTTTCCCATATCCTTTGGGGCGATCAAAGCTGGATAAGCCGCTTTACCGAAACGGAACTGCCAAGCGGAACCATCCCCGATTCAATCAATCACTTTGCCGACTGGCAGGCCTTCAAGGTCGAACGGGCGCGATTTGACAAAGTTATTGTGGATTGGGCGCTGACCCTTGACGCTGACTGGTTCGAAGGCGATCTGACCTGGTATTCAGGGGCCGTGGGCCGCAACGTATCGAAACCGAAAAAGATGCTGACAATCCAGCTGTTCAATCACCAGACCCATCATCGTGGGCAAATTCATGCCATGCTGACGGCAGCCGGGGCCAAACCACAAGATACGGATGTGCCGTTTATGCCGGACCGTTTTATGTTGGGTCGTTGAATTCGGGCGCAACGCTCCTGAATGCCGAGTGAAAAGGATATTTTGTGACTTACTTTCCAGCCCCCCAGAACGACTGGCAAACCATTTCCCCATCAGCCGCCGGATTCGATCCCGGACGTCTCGATGAGACCGTTGCCTTCGCCGAGGCCAACGAATCCTCCTGGCCGCGCGATCTCGAGAAAGCCGGAAACGTTCCGGGCCTGACGCAGATTGAACCGCCGCCGTGGAACAAGGCGCTGGGTATTTTCAAACCGCGCGGCGGACCGGCGGGTCTGGTTATCCGGGGCGGCAAAATCGCCGCAAGCTGGGGTGATCCGGATCGTGTCGATATGACCTTCTCCATCGCCAAGAGTTACCTCTCGGTTCTGACCGGGCTGGCCGTCGGTGACGGACTGATCGGCAGCATTGATGAGCGGGTAGGCGACACGGTCGGCGGCGATCTGTTCACGTCTGATCAGAATCGCCCCATCACCTGGCGTCACCTGCTCAATCAGACGAGTGAATGGGAAGGAACGCTTTTCGACAAACCCGATCTGGTCGACCGCAACCGTCAGGTCGGACCGGGCTCTGATAATTCACGGAAGGGCCAGCATCGCGACCTGCAGGCCCCCGGCATGTTCTGGGAATACAACGATGTCCGCGTCAACGTGCTGGCTCTGTCTCTGCTTCACATCTTCAAACGTCCGCTGCCGGATGTCCTGAAAGACCGCATCATGCAGCCGATTGGCGCATCGACAAGCTGGTCATGGCATGGGTATGAAAATTCATGGGTCGACATCGATGGCCAGCAAATGCAGTCCGTGCCCGGCGGCACCCACTGGGGCGGCGGCATGCACATCAGTTCCTACGACCACGCCCGCTTTGCACTGTTGATCCACAGAGGCGGCAACTGGAACGGCCAACAACTGCTGCCCGATGGCTGGTGTCAGGACCTGCACACGCCGTCCGACGTCCGGCCCGGTTACGGGTATCTCTGGTGGCTCAACACCAATGGTTCCGAATACCCCGGCACCCCGGAAAACAGCTACGCCGCCATCGGGGCCGGAACCAACGTGATCTGGGTTTCTCCCGATGGTGACCTGATCGTTGTTGCCAGATGGATTGAGCAGGATCAGGTGCCGGGGTTGCTGGAGAGGGTTTATGGGGCAGTAATTTGATATATGGTGAATACTGACATTACCGATGTTAGTTCAACAGCCCCCCTTCGAGAGTTTATGTCTGACATATATATCTACTACGACATCATCGCCAAATGGTAGTATCCTCTTGGTATGAAAAATGATCTCGGCCGTTGGGATCACCCCGCTATATTTGCAAACGCTTTGATGTGGCGACTTGGTGTATGGCTCGCGTTTCCGATCACCTTGTCATACGGGATATTCAACTTTGAATGGGTTGCTATCGCTTCAGGCCTGATCCTTGGGTGTCTAGCTTTCTTTACTGAAAAAACCTACCGGAAGGCTCAAAAAGAGCGTAAAGATCAATTAAATTGGCGAAACGCCGGGCCTTGGTCTAGATCAAAATACAACAAATCCAATTAGTATTCGTTATAGATCCACGGCCTCTCCCGCCAATCCCTTTCCCGAAACACCTCAATCTCCTCGACCCGCTTGAGTGTCATGCCGATGTCATCCAGACCATCCAATAATTGCGTTCGTCGGTTGGAGTCGATTTCGAAGGGGTGCGGGTCGCCTATCGCCGGGATGACCTGACAGGTTTCCAGATCGACCCTGATCACGGCGGCGTTGTCGCTGGCCTCCGTCTGTGTTGCGATCTGCTCAACCACATCGGCGGGCAGGACGACGGGCAGGATGCCGTTCTGGAAACAGTTGCTGTAGAAGATATTGCCAAAGCTCGAGCCGATCAGGCAACGGATGCCGAGGCCCTGCAACGCCCAGACCGCGCCTTCGCGCGAACTGCCGCAGCCGAAGTTGGGGCCGGTGATCAGGATTTCAGCGCGGCGGAAGGGGTCGCGATTGAGGACGAAATCGGGATTTTCCGAACCGTCTTCGAGAAACCGCCACGGCTCAAACGCAAATTCATGCATGGCGTCGCGTTCCGCCGTGACCATGCGATCCATCGGGATGACGATGTCGGTGTCAACATTGGCCCGCATCAGCGGCGCGGCGACGGCGGTCAGGGTCTTGAACTTCTCCATCAGGCGTCTCCCGCCATCAGTTTTCGCACATCGGTAATGCGCCCGGTGACGGCGGCAGCAGCAGCCATGATCGGGCTCGTCAAATGGGTGAAGCTGCCCTTGCCCTGCCGTCCGACGAAGTTGCGGTTGGATGTCGCCACGCAGCGCTGGCCTTCGGGGATGGTTTCACCGTTCGATCCGACACACAGCGAACAGCCGGGTTCGCGCCATTGAAACCCGGCGGTGCGAAATACAACGTCCAGCCCTTCGGCTTCAGCTGCCATCTTGACCGCCTGCGATCCCGGCACCACCCAGGCACCGACACGCGCCGCCACTTTTCGCCCCCGTACAATGTCAGCGGCAGCGCGGAGATCGCTGAGGCGGCTGTTGGTGCAGGAGCCGATGAACACCCGGTCGATCTCCAGTCCTTCAATGGTGCTATCGGGCGCAAGCCGCGTGTAATCAATCGCCGTCTGCAGAGTCACGCGATTGTCCGGATCAATGGCCTGATCAGGGTCGGGCACGCGCTCGCCAATGCCGATCACATGTTCCGGGCTGGTCCCCCAAGTGACCTGTGGCGTGACCTTGCCAACATCGACATAAACCTCTTTGTCGAACGCCGCACCGGGGTCGCTGACGAGAGTTCGCCAGTGCGCAACGGCGGCATCCCAGAGATCGCCCTTGGGCGCATATTCGCGCCCGCGAACAAATTCGATGGTTTTGTCATCGGGTGCAACCATGCCAACCTTAGCGCCCATTTCGATGGAGAGATTGCAGATCGTCATGCGCTCTTCGATGCTCATGGCTGTAATGGTTGATCCGGTGTATTCAACCGCATAACCGCTGGCCGAGCTCGCCCCTTCACGACCGATCAGATAGAGGATCAAATCCTTGGCGGTGACGCCCGGCTGCATGTCACCTTCAAACATCACCCGCAAACCGGGGGCTTTTTTCTGGATCACCGTACCGGTCGCCAGCACATGGGCAACTTCGCTGGCGCCGATCCCCCAGGCCAGCGCACCGAGGCCGCCGTGGGTACAGGTGTGGCTGTCACCACAGACGATCAGAGCACCCGGTACGGTCAGGCCGAGTTCCGGGCCGATGACGTGGATAATGCCGAATTCTGCCGTGCCAATATCAAAAAACCGCACCCCTTCGCTGGCCGTCAGTCTGCGCAATGGGTTAACACAACGATCATACCGTTCGCCGGTGTGGTCAGCGTCTGGATCGGTCGATATCGTATGGTCGGGGCAGGCAAAGGTCTGCGCCGGATACCGCACACTGCGTCCCTGCTCTGCCAGGGCCCGGATCGCCCGGGTGCCGCTCAGGTCATGGATGAAATTGCGGTCGACATGCAACAGCGATACGCCGTCGCCAAGATTGGTAACAACATGCTGGTTCCAGACTTTATCGTAGAGTGTTTGATGTTCAGGCAAGTTGATCTCCTGTTATTGGAGTTGAGAGTTTAGGCTTGACGCAAGCCGGGCGAAAGTCCCGGATTCACTGATACCGACGCAACTCTTGTTTTGCCCCCGATTTTCCAATAGTGAAACAGGGTGCCCCTTGAATTCATGAGAGAACCCGACATGTCCAATCCCATCTCCTCCGTCGATCCGGACGGCCTGCTTGAATATTCCGTGGTTTTTACGGACCGCTCGCTCAACCACATGTCGCAGTCCTTTCAGGGCGTGATGAACGATATCTCGTCGACACTGAAATCGGTCTATAACGCCGAAGCGATTGTTGTTGTGCCGGGTGGCGGGACCTATGCCATGGAAGCCGTGGCGCGACAGTTCGCCACGGACAAAAAGTGCCTGGTCATCCGCAATGGCTGGTTCAGCTTCCGCTGGACGCAGATTTTCGAGATGGGCAGCATCCCCGCCAGTTCGACTGTACTCAAGGCGCGGCGCATAGAAGACGGCCCGCAAGCCCCGTTTGCGCCTGCCCCCATCGATGAAGTTGTCGCCACTATCAAATCGGAAAAACCGGATTTTGTTTTCGCACCGCATGTCGAAACCTCATCCGGCATTATTCTGCCCGACGATTATATGGCAGCCGTTGCCGACGCCATTCATTCGGTCGGCGGCCTGTTCGTTCTCGATTGCGTGGCATCGGGCACCATCTGGATTGATATGAAGGCCGTTGGCATCGACGTCCTGATCAGTGCCCCGCAGAAAGGCTGGAGTGCGTCCCCGTGCAGCGGCCTTGTGATGCTGGGCGCAGAGGCCCGCCAGCGTATTGATCAGACGACAAGTTCAAGTTTCGCCTGCGACCTGAAAAAGTGGTTACAGATCATGGAAGCCTATGAGAACGGCGGACATGCCTATCATGCGACCATGCCGACCGACGCGCTTAAGGTCTTCTGCGACACCATGAAGGAAACGCAAGCCTACGGGTTCGACAAGGTCCGCGCCGAACAGCAGGAACTGGGCGACAAAGTCCGCGCCCTGATGGCCAGTCGCCAGATCAGAAGCGTCGCCGCCGACGGGTTCGGCGCGCCGGGTGTCGCCGTTTTCTATACCGACGACCCGGACATCCAGAACGGCAAGAAGTTTACCGCCGAAGGCCTGCAAATTGCCGCAGGTGTGCCGTTGCAATGTGATGAGCCGGAAGATTTCAAAACCTTCCGTCTGGGTCTGTTCGGTCTCGACAAACTGCACAATGTTGACCGCACCGTCGATAATCTGGCCAAGGCTCTGGAAAAGGTTCTCTGATGATCGATCCCGCCAACGAAGCCCTCTACAACAACCGTGCCCTGGTGCCAGACCATATGGAGACCATCGACTGGTGGGCGGCCCGGAGTGCGGAAGCCCGGGCAGAATTATCAGGTTCGCTTGGCGTTTCTTACGGCGACAGTCCGCGCCAGTATATTGATATCTTCCCCGCCACCACCGCAAATGCCCCGATCATGGTCTATATTCACGGCGGCTACTGGCAGGGTAATGACCCCAGTTTTTCAAGCTTCATCGCGCCCCGACTGAATGCGCTCGGCTATTGTGTGGCTGTGGCAGGTTACGATCTTTGCCCCGACGTCACGGTCGACGAAATTACGGCGCAGATGCGACAAGCTTGCGCGTACATGTACCGACACGCGGAGGATTACGGTGCCGACCCGGACCGCCTCTATGTATCCGGTCATTCGGCAGGCGGGCATCTGACGGCGGAAATGATGGCGACGAACTGGACGGCGGTTGGCGACAGTTTGCCCCGTGATCTGGTCAAGGGCGGCATGCCAATCAGTGGCCTGTTCGACCTGACCCCGCTCGTCAACACTACAATCAATGACAAGGTCGGCTTCGATGAAAGGTCTGCCAGACGCAACAGTCCCCAGTTCAGAAACCCCGTATGCACTGGCCCATTGATGCTGGTTGTCGGCGGCAACGAAAGTCAGGGGTTTTTTGATCAGGCGGAAGATCTGGCTGCGGCATGGTCGGGAAAACTGAAATCCATTGAACAGGTCACCATTGCTGGCACGGATCATTTTACGGTGGTCAGGCAACTGGCCGATGCGAACAGTCCATTGATTCAAACAGCGGCCAAACTGATCGCCTGATCAATCGAGAAACCTGATCTGGAACTTCTTCGGGATATAGAACAGGAAATCCCGGCCTGCCTTGGCAGCGTGGCAACCGTGACAGAAGGAAACTTCATTTGCCCCAGTGCCCTGACTGTCACCAAACAGGCTACCGTCGGGCATGATCATCTGATAGCGCCAGTCCCCGGTATCGGGACTTTTGCCGGCATCCAGTTTTTCCATCAGAAACAGCGCGCCTGCGAAAACACCCCGGTCGCCGGTCACGGTAAAGCTGTCCTTGGCGATAATCGCGCCTGCCGGCATTTTGTCGCCAGCTTTCATTTTATCGTAGCCCCTGGCTTTGGCATTGCCGTAGTTATTGACGTAGCGATTACCATGGGTGGCGGAATTGTAGGGGGCCGAGTTATATCGCCGCCATGATCCGAATTTCATTGCCGACGGGTCTTTCGAGACGGCGTAACCCTTGACCATCTGTTCAGACACATTGTCATAAACGCTCATCGCCTCCGGTGGTGTCAGACGCGCCGGTTTCTTGATCTTGAAATGCCGTTTAACCTTAAGCGCATCGTCAGACTGGGCATATAGCGGTGATGCGCCAAATGCGATCAACAAACCGACAATGAGGATCGTTCGAATACTCATGCGACCAGCATGCCGAAGTAACCGATCACAAAATATAAACATTCGCGTGAGTTCACGGATAGTTGAGCGCTAAAAGCACCCCCTTGGAAAGAGAATCTGAACTGGATTTTCAACAGTCTGCATTATCCACTTACCGTTACCCGCCTCACTGCGTTGCATATTGCACAAACACCTGGTTTTCAGCATCAAGCCGACCATCAAATTCAGACCCAACGTAAGCAAGCAAGTACAACCACGCCAGACAGAGTGCTGCCACAATGTCAGGCCAAGGTTTGCCCTTCGTACAGGCCGAAGCGAATCTATCGAAACAGTCCCCCAGAAAACGATTTGCCAACCAGGTGTACAAAGCGATTAGAGCGAGATATCCCAACCACTCCACGTACGGCACCCACCACATATTAAGCAGCCATTGCAAAAATTCGAACCATTCACTGTCGGCGTCCAGAAGAACGGCTCCAACCGATATTATCGAAAGAGCCGTCAGCATAGACAAAAACCAACGATTAGCCGTTTTTGCTGCATCATCTTCTTCAGCATGATGGAATTGCATCGGCAGATACACAGAATAAAGAATCAAAATTCCGCAGAGTACTGGTGTTAATGGCCACGCGACCTTTGAAATGGGGAGCAGGATATGGCGTAAATGATTCACTCCATAAGCGACGGCCTCAAAGACTGATGCCGGAGCTTTGATATTGGCATTTTCAACACCGGCCGCGCCCGCAGCGTATCCGTATGATTGAAGAATGAAGAATAAACCATAGATGGCTCCGAGTTTCAAAAGTCGATCCAGTATCTCTCCCTGATTTTTGTACATGATGCTCTGACCAATCTGCTTTTGTCCGCAACCCTAGCATATCAACCGCCAGATAGAATGTGCTGAAAACATTCTGTCCGCTGAAAACCTGGTTGCTTTCTGTCAAATTCGAAAAGCGCGCTCAGTCGTAGGGATCAGCCGCATCGCGCAGACCGTCGCCAAGGAAATTGAACGCCAGAACGACAACAATCACCGGCAGCATCGGCGTCATCAGCCACGGGTACAGGGCGACGGCTTCGATGTTTTGCGCTTCGGCAAGCAGCACACCCCAACTGGTAATCGGTGGGCGCAGGCCCAGCCCAAGGAAACTCAGGGCGGTTTCACCGAGGATCATGCTCGGCACACTCAAGGTGGCTGAGGCGATCAGGTGGCTCATGAAATTGGGCAGCAGATGGCGGCTGATGATATGGGTTGGTGGTGCGCCCATCAACCGGGCGGCGACGGCATAGTCTTCTTCACGGAGCGCCAGAAGTTTCGAGCGTACGGCACGGGCGAGGCCGGGCCAGTCCAGCAACCCCAGAATGATGGTGATGCCGAGGTAAATCCACACAGGGCTCCAGTTGGCTGGCAGGGCCGCCGACAGCGCCAGCCACAGCGGCAGTTCAGGCAGTGAGCGCAGAATTTCAATGACGCGCTGCACGGAACTGTCGACCCAGCCACCGAAATACCCGGCCATGCCGCCTATGGTAATGCCGAGAACAAAACTGATGGTGATGCCGAGCAGACCGACGGTCAGCGAGATCCGCGCGCCATAAATCAGGCGTGAAAACATATCCCGGCCGAGACGGTCCGTGCCAAACAGAAACAGGGTTCCGTTATCCGGCGCACAGACCAGATGAAAACTGGCGTCAAACAGACCCCAGAACTTATAAGGATCACCGGAACAGAAAAAGCGGATCGATTGCGGATTCGATGTATCATCCGCATATTCGCGTTTCAGGGTCTCCATATTGAGCGTGTATTTCTGCGGATAGACAAATGGCGCTTTCAGGGCACCGTCGTGAAACAGATGAATGCCCTGCGGCGGCGCATAAATGAAATCAGTATTGCGTGAATGCAGATTGTAGGGGGCCAGCACTTCCGAAACGAAAATCGACAGATAACTGAGCAACAGAATGACTCCGGCGACCAAAGCCAGCTTGTGACTGAGAAACCGCCACCACATCATCTTCCATTGCGAGGCGAGATAAAATTTTTCCTGTTCAGGTGAAAGTTGCTTGGTGGCGACCGGGTCAAACGGCGCGTCCGAAACAAAATGCGGAAGGTGGTCGGTCATTTACGTACCCCCCCGTCGATCCGGATACGCGGGTCGAGCACCGCCAGCAATAAATCTGATACGAACATGCCGAGCACGGTCAGCATGGCGAGGAACATCAGGAATGATCCGGCAAGATACATATCCTGACTTTGCAGCGCATTCAGCAGCATCGGCCCGGTGGTCGGCAAGGACATCACGGCAGAGACAATGACCGAGCCGGAAACAACCTGCGGCAACAATGATCCGATATCGGCAATAAACGGATTAAGCGCCATCCGCATCGGATATTTGACCAGCAGGCGACCTTCGGACAGACCTTTCGCCCGCGCCGTCACAACATATTGCTTTTGTAGTTCGTCCAAAAGATTGGCGCGCAACCGCCGGATCATGCCCGCCGTACCCGACGTTCCAATGACCACCACCGGCACCCACAGATGAGCAAGCAACGACATCA
>JAJFIJ010000307.1 GCA_021775105.1 Rhodospirillales bacterium
CCAGCGAATTTCCGATCAGGGAGACCACGGCAAGGGCAACCAGCACGACGGGCATCGACAGGCGTGTCGTAATGATAAAGTTGACAACCATGTCGACACGGCCGCCAAAATATCCAGCGGCGACACCCAGCGTGGTTCCGATAACGCCGGAGATCATCATCGCCGCAAAGCCGATGAGCAGGGATATCTGTGCACCATAAATAAGACGCGACAGATAATCGCGACCGAAGCCGTCCGTCCCCAGCGGATGTAGCCAGGTGGCCTTGGAACTGGCATGCCAGATTGGTGGAATCAGTTTACGCACCAGTTGTTGATCAAGCGGGTCATGCGGGGCGATCAATGGTGCCAGCATGGCAATGGCGAAAACCGCGATCAGCACGCCGGCACCAATAATAAGACCGTAGTGGCCAAACATGCGCTTGCGAATCACCTGCCCCGGCGTCGGCTCAGGCAGGAGTATGCGAACGGGTGTATTGACGACCGTCTTCTGTTCAGTCATGTCAACCCACCCGAATACGCGGATCAAGGAAGGCGTTCAGCATGTCCGCCAGAAAGGTCAGCATGATATAGAAACAGGCCAACACCAGAACAATGGCCTGCATCATCGGCAGGTCGGCCCGCAAGATCGACTCCCAGGCCAGTTGCCCAAGACCATTAATGGCAAAAATTGTCTCAATCACGATGGAACCGCCAAGCATGAAACCGAACTGCACAGCGGCCAGACTGACGACCGGAATAATGGCGTTTCTGAGGGCATGTTTGAACAGAACCACACCGGGGCGCAATCCTTTGGCGCGGGCCGTGCGAATGTAATCGGATGACAGGACATCCAGCATCCCGGCCCGGGTAAGGCGCATCACGGCGGGTGTTATATAGTAGCCAAGCGCAATTGCCGGCATGACAAAATTCTGCCACGAATCACTGCCGGTAACCGGCAACCAGCGCATCGTCACGCCAAAGAAAAACATCATCATCAGGGCGAACCAGAAACTCGGCAACGCCTGACCAATGACGGCCAACGTCAGGGCGAAACGATCAATCAGCGTATTGGGACGCATTGCCGCCAGCACGCCGAGCGGGATGGAAAGCAGGAGCGCGAACGACAACGCCGAAGCCCCCAGGATCATGGTCACCGGCAAGCGTGTGAAGATCACGTCGGATACGGGCGATTTAAGATAATTCGAATGGCCCAGATCACCGGTCAGCGCCCCGCCGACCCAGCTCAGGTACTGCACGATAATCGGGCGGTCATAACCGTAAGAACGGCGGATGTGTTCGATGTCTTCTTGTGTCGCGGTTTCTCCGGCCAGCGCCATGGCCGGATCGCCGGATAAATAAATCATCGAAAATGTCATAAGCGAAACGGTCAACGCCACCAGTAGCGCCACGCCGAACCGTTTCAATGCATAAACCAGCATGACATCTCTTTCTCAACAAATCACAGGGCATTCAGCTGACCCCGGAACCAACCGGGATCAGCTGAGATGAAGGTCTGCCTATTTCCACTTTGCTGTGTAGAAACGCGGAATTTCATCCGGTGTTGTTTTGAAGTCTAGGTCCTTCGAGAAAGCGTAGTATTTGGCATAGGTAAACATCGGCAACCAGTACAGTTCACCTGAAATCTTCGCCAGTGCTTTCTTGTAGTTTGCCTTACGCACGGCTGGATCAGTCGTGGTGTCTGCGACTTTCAATGCCGCAATCACATCCGGGTCTTTCGCCGGGTCATCGCGACCGCCTGAGAAAAAGTGGCTGGTGATTGCAGAGGCATCGGGGATCGAATTGGAACCCCATGTCATGTGATTGATAGGCGTTGTGCCTTTCCATACCAGATCGCGCAACGCCCGATACTGCATGAACTTGAGATTTGCCTTGATCCCGACATTTGCGAGGTCGCCAATCACGGCTTCCGTGAATTCACGTTGCCGATAGGCGTAAATATCAAATTCAAAGCCGTTGGCAAGGCCTGCATCCGCCAGAAGCTTCTTCGACTTGGCCGGATCATAATCCCACGTTGGAACATCCTGCGCACATCCAAACTGATCCGGATGACAGGCAGAATTGATAACAACTGACGCCGGACCAACCATATTCTTGACAATGGATTCACGGTTAATCGCATGCGCGACAGCCATACGAACCTTCTTGTTCATGAAGTGTTTGGTACCACTGTCTCCATCAACATCAAACGCCATGTAACTGACCCGCATGGTCTTGGCGTTTTCGACGGTGACGGCTGGCATGCCACCAAGCTTTTCAGCCTGATCTTTAGGAACGTCCCAGATCCAGTCCAGACCACCGGTCAGCAACTCGGCAATCTGGGTATTCATTTCCTTGATCGTACGGAAGGTCAGGTTGCCGATTGACGGCGTGCCTTTCGGACCGTTTTTCATGTAGGCGTCATTTTTGACCATTTCGATCCGGTCACCGGCGACCACATTT
The DNA here is from genome assembly GCA_021775105.1 of Rhodospirillales bacterium. GTDB lineage: Bacteria > Pseudomonadota > Alphaproteobacteria > Rhodospirillales > Casp-alpha2 > JAJFIJ01. Next base: position 2,440 of record JAJFIJ010000307.1, read on the forward strand.
ACAATCTTGTAAGGTCCGGTGCCGACTGGTTTGACGGAACCATAATCTTTTTTACCATCGGCCTTCATCGGCGCGCTGTCATAATGACCTTCCGGCACAATAAAGACCGCCTGGGCGAAATACGCCAAGGCGGCGGGAAAGGGTTCATGCAGATTAATGCGTACGCTGTTTGGGCCGGTTTTTTCTGCCGACTTCATCCAGCTCACGTTCTTGTAGGTCAAGACAGCACTGTCCTTGTTGGACACGTGATTGACCGTATAAACCACATCTTCCGGTCCGAATTTGGAACCATCGTGAAACACGACATCGTCTCGCAGTTCGAAATCGATGGTCGTGTTATTGGCCCACTTGTAGGACGTGGCAAGCAACGGTTTATAATCGCCCGTGTCCAGATCCCGGAACAAAAGGCCATCCCATACCGTATTGCCGATGATCACCAGTTCACGGGTATTATTGTAATAGGGATCAGCGACAGCGGCCTCACGTGTCGTCGACCAGACCAGGGTGTCGTTGGACTTGCCTGCCTGGACATCCGGTGCCGTGGTCATCGCTGCTGCGACCGCCAAGGCGCCCGTTGTTAGAATTTTTCTGATCATTAAAGTCTTCTCCTCCTGCTGGGTGATAGCTGGTTCATTATTCCGTCGCTGTTGGACGGTTGATGAAACTTCTACGATACCTCGGTATCCCAAATCGGCTTTTACCGATCTTGTGAAAGGTACTATGGAAGCATCCTGTTCGCGGGGCAACCCCGCACTGTATACAATTCAATTGAAGTATTATTATTTAATACTTTATGTTATATTATAATTACCTTAAAAAAATCAGGATAACCCGTCAAGAAAAAATACAGGAAGCGCAAACCGACATGCTGGAAACTGAATCACAACCTCACAACGACAAAAGTGCCAAAAGAGGCGCTGCGCCCGATACGCTTTTTGTCGGATCGGTGGAAAAAGGCTTTCGTGTACTGGATGCCTTCTCACAGGCAATGACGCCGCTCGGGATAACCGAAATTGCCAAAATCACCGGTCTGGATAAAAGCGCCGCCCAGCGGTTTTCCAATACCCTGCATCAATTGGGGTATCTGGAAAAAGACCCGACAACCCGACGTTACCGCCCGGCCGTTGGTTTGCTTGATCTGTCATTTACGTATCTGGCCCAGAACCATCTCGCTGAAATCGCCATAAGCCGCCTGATTGACGCCAGCAGAAAATACAACACAACGGTCAATCTAAGCGAGATGGTCGGCACCGACATCATCTACACGCTGCGCATACCCCACGAAAAATCAAACTACGTTGCCACAATTCCCGGTCGTCGCCTGCCTGCCTACTGCACATCCAGCGGCACCGTCATGATGGCGTTTATGCCGGAGCATGAGATGACAGCCATTATCGACAGGTCCGAACGAAAATTGATCACACCACATACCATCACTGATCGCGATGCGACCATTGAACGTATTGCCGACGCCCGCAGGCTTGGTTACGGCATTGGCATCCAGCAGGCGTTACTCAACGAAATCAGTGTCGCCGCCCCGGTATTCGATCACAACGGTCGGGCCATCGCGGCGGTGCAGATTCCCGTCTACATGCCTGGCTGGTCCGAAAAAGAGGCCCGCAACAAGCTCGCCCCTCTGGCGATGGAAACCGCCCGCGCGATCAGCGAACCCCTGGCCGGGCGGCGCGGCAGTACCGAATGAGCCGACAAAACCCGCTTCACGCCGCGCTCTGGATGATCCTGTCCTGCGCAATACTATCGGTATTGTCAGGCATGGTTCGTTACCTCTCCCAGGAAGGCATTCATCCGAGCATGATTATCTTTTTCCGCCTTCTGTTTGCGACAGTAGCCATGCTGCCCTGGCTGGCGATACGGGGCGTCGGTGTTCTCAAAACCGACAAGCTGAAACTTTATGCACTTCGCGCGGTGATCAGTATGGGCGCGATGAGTACATGGTTCTGGTCAATTTCGATGATTCCGATTGCCGACATGACGGCGCTCAGTTTTATGGCACCGGTGTTTGCGACCATTGGCGCGGTGTTTGTGCTGGGTGAAACCGTGCGCCTGAGACGCTGGATTGCAACGGCAATTGCATTTGCGGGTGCGCTGATCATCATTCGACCGGGTATTGTCGAAATGACCACGGGAAGCTGGCTGGCACTGGCATCGGCCGGGTTTATGGGTACCTCAATCCTGATTATCAAGACCCTAAGCCGGACAGAAAACCCAAACACCGTTGTCTTTTACATGGGCCTGCTGATGATGCCGATGGCACTCATCCCGGCCCTGTTTGTCTGGGAAATTCCACCATCGGAATACTGGCCGGTCATATTCGCCATGGGTCCGGTAGCCGTGTTGGGCCATATCACCATGGTCCGGGCTTATATTCTCGCTGACGCTTCGGCGGTGGTGCCATTTGATTTCACCCGGCTGCCCTTTGCCGCCGTTATCGGCTGGATTCTGTTTGGTGAACTGGCCGATTTCTGGACATGGGCGGGCGCAATCGTAATTTTCAGCTCCACCCTCTATATTGCACACCGCGAATCGGGTTTGGGCAAGAAACTGCCGACTCCGGGAGTTCCGGATTAAGTTCCGCGTTTGCGGGCTTGCGCTTCACGGTAGGAGATATAGACCGTACTGCTGAAAACGACGATGCCGCCGACCCAGGTCCAGAAATCTGGAAACTCGCCAAACACCAGATAACCCACCCCTGCCGCCCACAGCAATCGGGTGAAGTCCAGCGGCACGATCACCGACGCATCGGCGGCTTTCATAGCTTCAGCAATTGCGAAATGGCCGAGTGCCGCCATGCCGCCGATGACAATCATCAGCCCGAGCTGCGTCAGGGTTGGCCACGTCCAGTCATACAAGGCGACCGGAAACGAGAACAGGGTGAAATAAACGGACGAATAAAAGACTATCGTGATCGATGAGTCGGTGCGCCCCAGAACCTTGACGATCAACAGCGTGCACGCCCAGAGCACCGTCGAGCCGACCACAACCAAAGCGCCCAGACTGACCGCCTGAACACCTGGCCGAAGGATTATTGTCGTGCCGATCAGACCTATGAATATTGCCGCCCAACGACGCACCCCGACCTTTTCGCGAAGAAACAGCGCGGCCCCGATCGCTGTGAAGATGACGGCTGTAAAACTCAGCGCCGTGGCGTCGCCGACAGGCAGAATGGAGAGCGCGTAAAACCATGTCAGCATTGCAATATTGCCGAGGAACCCCCGCACCAGCTGTAATTTCGGACGTTTGCTGATCAACGCCTGACGGCCCTGGCGCAAGGCAAACGGCACCATCAACATGGCCGCAGAAATATTGCGAAAAAAAGGCGATTTCCATGGGATTGATCTCGGTGCTGAGATCACGGACCAGAACATGCATCAGCGAAATGATCATGGCCGAGAACGCCATCATCATCATACCCCTGAAATTCCCACTATCGTGAGACGGGGATGCGGGCGGGGGAACGGGAGAGAGAACGGGGGTATCAGCCATGCCTCACTATAGATCAACGATCTGCTCTGGCGAGGGCGGAATTCAGCGTGCCGTCTTGCCGCATCAGCGCGATGTCTCCATAATTCGGAAAAACAACCACGGAACCGCTTTTGATGCTTCACAATTCCCGCCACACCCTGACTCCGGCCCTGATGGCCGTATTGCTGTTGTTTACCGCCAGCTGCACGACCAACAAGGCGACCGGCGAACAGAGCTTCACCGCCTTCATGTCAGAAGAGGACGAAAAAAAGGTAGGCGCGGAAGAACATCCGAAAATACTGGAACAGTTCGGTGGCGAATATGGCGATGCCAGACTTCAGCACTACGTGACAACCATCGGTAAAAAAATTGCCGCGGTTTCCGAAGTTCCCGATCTTCCCTACACGTTCACGATCCTCAATGACGAGAAAGTCAACGCCTTCGCCCTGCCCGGCGGTTATGTCTATATCACCAGAGGTTTGCTGGCGCTGGCCGAGAACGAAGCTGAAATGGCCGGTGTGCTGGCCCATGAAGTCGGTCACATCACGGCCCGACATACGGCGCAACGCTATTCTACCGCACAGGCAACCAACATCGGGCTGACGATTTTCGGCGTGCTTGGCAGTGTCGTCGGCCTGCCAAGCGGCCTCGGGCAAGTCGTCTCGCTCGGCGCCAATGCAGCCGTTCAGGGATATTCGCGGGGTCAGGAACTTCAGGCTGACATGCTGGGGGTGCGTTATATGACCAGGGTCGGCTACACACCTGACGGCATGACCGGGTTTTTCCAGAAACTGGCGGCCCATTCCAAACTGGAAGCCGCGATGAAGGGTGAAGAAGGCGTCAGCCATAATATCATGTCGACCCATCCGCGCACCGAAGACCGGATTGTTCAGGCGATCAAGCTGGCAAAAGCCAAACAGGACCGAAACCCGCGCATTGCCCGCAACGCGTTTCTCAGTCAAATCGACGGGATCGTCTTTGGCGACGATCCGGCGCAAGGAATCAGACGGGGCCAGGAGTTTATCCACCCCGGCCTGAAAATCCGTTACGAGGTGCCGCCGGGTTATGTGATGTTCAATTCACCCAGTAATGTCACGGCCATCGGCCCCTATAAATCGCGGATTGTATTTGATATGGCCAGTCCGAAAACCGCCCCGCAGGTCAAAAACCTGAGCCGCTATCTGACCGGTGTATACGGTAAAAGCATGTCGATGCGCGGCGTTGAAAATCTGAGTGTGAACGGCCTTCCGGGGGCCACAGGTGCCGCCCAGATCCAGACCCAGGAAGGTGTAAGGGATATCCGCCTGCTGGTCTTGCGCGGTGACCCGGACCAGATTTTCCGCTTTGCTTTCCTCACCCCGCCTGAAAAAACCGGGGAACTGAGCGAACATCTGCGCCGCACCACCTACAGCTTCCGGCGCATCAGCGACAAGGAAGCGTCAGAACTCAAACCGCTGAAAATCAGGCTGGTGACGGTTACCTCACGGGATTCAGTCGCTTCCCTTGCCCGGAATATGCCAATGGGAAAATTCAATGAGCAGTGGTTCCGGCTGCTGAATTCGCTCGACCCTGGACAAAAACTGCAACCCGGCCAGCGCATCAAACTGATTGTAAAATAGGACGAATTCTCAGCAGTCGTGTTGTGCTTTGACTGTGGATCTGTGGCTATTCTATGACTCTATTAGGTCAAGAGGAGGGGCAATTGGCTTTCGCGATCTCAATCAAAGCATCCGGACCAACTGGGTCCAAAATTAGCAATCTTTGGTCGAAATTCAGCCAACATGAAACAAGCCCGTCAATGGCTGATCTTAATTATCCACCGCATGTAACCCTGGCCGTTTATGAAATGATACCAGAGTCAGTTTTATCAAAATCTCTAATTTCGGTATTTGCCGGATCAAAGGCTTTGCGAGTAATGTTTGACAGGATTTGCAGCTTTGAAACCCCTAACTGTGTGATTTGGGCCGCACCAGAAAATTCCACAATGTTGTCAGATATTCACACCAAAATCCATGGGTTGATCAATACCACTGATGGATTGGAAGACTATCAACCCGGCAACTGGATACCACATTGCACACTCGCGACAAGAATTGATCCAAGGAAACGGGGTGCAGCACTGGAACTAGCGTCACAAGCCATCGAGCCATTTGAGGTTATATTCGACATGGCTGATTGTGTTGAGTTTTATCCTGTTAGAATTATCGACGAGTGTCCGTTGTCGAACACATAAATTCTGAGTTCATGTGTTGCGTCGACTGACTGAATTGACAGGTTTACTCAAGCATTCGCCTCAGATTACGCCCAATTTGCGGTAACATGACCGACACACGCCCACAAAAAACGGCCTCACCCTCTCTGGTGAAGCCGTTTTCTTTAAATACAGTTTGCCGCGGTCAGGCGACCTGCATGGTCTCTTCGAGCTTTTTCGTGGCCTGATCCATGTCAGTCTTGTCGACCGCTGCGACTTCGCTGGCCAGACGGTCACGCGCCGCTTCATAAATCTGGCGTTCGCTGAAAGACTGGTCCGGCTGCCCGACATTGCGGTGCAGATCGCGGACAACTTCGGCGATCAGAACCGGGTTGCCGGAATTGATTTTCGCTTCATATTCCTGGGCCCGGCGGCTCCACATGGTCCGTTTGACCCGTGCCCGGCCTTTCAGCGTGGTCATTGCGTCGTCCATGAGCTTGCGGGAACTCAGTTTGCGCAGTCCGGAGGTTGCCGCCTTGGCGACAGGAACGCGCAGGGTCATCCGGTCCTTGTCAAACGAGATGACAATCAGTTCCAGCTTGTGGCCGGCAATTTCCTGCTTCTCGATGCTTTCGACTTTGCCGACTCCGTGGGTCGGATAGACCACAAAATCGCCTTCCTTGTAGGGGAGATCATCCGCCATATTATTCGTCACTCCAAACTTTGTTCGCTGCACGGTCTGCCAGATCTGGCTATTTGTGCCATTTTTCCAAATAAAAAGGCGCACCGCCGACTGTTGCGGTTAACGCCGTATTCCCATAATCCGGTTACCCAACCCCATCTGCATAACCCAAACGCCGATCCGCGCGAACCCAACCAAAGTCCAGCGACAACCGACGTTATACAGGATCATATCACAAATTCGGGTAACAAACCAGCCCCGGTTAACGGAGCCAGGTAGTGGGCATATCGTCAGTCTCCGGCACCCGGGTTTTCGCTGAGAAGTGCTTTTTTACCCGGTTTGCCTTTCCATTCTTCAGCATCCGCCGGGGTTTCACCCTTGCGTGTGATGTTTGGCCACAAACTGGCAAACTTGGTATTGATTTCAAGCCATTCCTCAACATCAGGCTCCGTATCCGGAACGATCGCCTCAACCGGGCATTCGGGTTCGCAGACGCCGCAATCAATACATTCGTCGGGATGAATGACGAGGAAGTTTTCGCCTTCGTAGAAACAGTCGACGGGACAAACTTCAACGCAGTCCATATGTTTACACTTGATGCAATCTTCGACGACAATATAAGTCATGCTATTCTCCGGTTGATATCTTTTCGGGCGCGCCTGAACGCGCCTGACACAATGATGTTTAAAACCCCTACAGGGCGTTGTCCAGTCGCTGGGTCACTCTTTTCCGTGCGGCTCCACTATCGCGATCCGAGACATGTAAAAGCCCGCTTAACCGGCGCACCAGATTGGCCTCGTAATCGTGCACGATGCCATCGGCATAGACCACTTCCCAAAGCATCTCGATCAGATCGATCCGCGCCTCATGATCAAAAACGTCCTTTGCCCGCTTGGCGAACCCGAACAGCTCAACGGCATCGAAAACTTTCGATTCCGCCTCAATGATCAGGCTTTCGACCTCAGTTGCGGACAACCCGAACCGGGTGGCCAGCAGTTCGGAAATGGTTTTTCGTTCGGCGTCATCAAATTCACCGTCAATAAGGGCGGCTTCGACCAGCAGGGCGGCAGCGGCAGCCTCCGGTTCCTCATTGACGCTCAGATCACCGACCTTCGCGCCGGATCCCAGAATCAGGTTTCGTATGCGATCAATCATCAGCGTTGCGTAACACAGGAGTGCAAAAGCGACAACCCTAATTGCCGTGTGGAATTTCCTTGATGACAGGTGCAATCATGCTTAATTCTGAAGTCATGAACACTTCACCCCCCGACTCCGATCCCGACTCCGACCCCCGACTTGATTATCCGGCGACTGGTCGCAACCGCGACGCCATTCTGGATGTCCTGGCCCGCGTGCTGCCGACAGCCGGTACCATGCTGGAGATTGCGTCCGGTTCAGGGCAGCATGTTTCCTACTTTGCCAGACATCTGCCAGCGTTGCGCTGGCAACCCAGTGACCCGAATGCCGGTATGTTCCCTTCGATACAGGCGTGGGTCAACCATGAAGCCGTCAGTAAGACGGTAAACCCGCCACTTAATATCGATGCGCGGGCCGATATCTGGCCGGTCGGCAGGATCAATGACCTGAACGCCGTTTTGTCGATCAACATGATCCACATCGCCCCGTGGGAGGCCTGTCTGGGATTGCTGAAAAATGCCGGACGCATCCTGAAAGCCGATGGGGTCCTCTACCTATACGGCCCGTTCAAGGTCGGTGGACAACATACCGCCCCGTCAAACGCGGCATTTGATCAATCGCTCCAGCAACAGAATGCCGGATGGGGGGTGCGCAATCTTGATGAGGTCGCGGAACTTGCTTTGAATGAAGGCTTCCAACTTGCTGAATCGGTGCGTATGCCGGCCAACAACCTGTCGGTTATTTTCAAACGTAAAGCCTGACACCGTGATCCGGGCGGTGTCCGACCAACGCGCAGGTCGATTTTTTCAGATTGATTCTCAAAATTTTAAGATTCAGTGCGGCATTATTCCGGTGGCGGGGCATTCATCCGCGACAAAATCCAGCCGAGAGGATATGGCAGCAGCATGTTCACACCGGAATTCACATCTCCCGTTATCACCTGGAATGCCGTTACGGCGCGCCTGCGCGACTGGCGGCGTGAACCGGACCTGTCGGGGGCAACCGATTTCGATTCGGCACACTGGGGCGACATTGGCCTGTCGCCAGACCGGAACTCCGGGCTATTTGGTTATGCCGAACGGAACCTGGGACAGCCTTCCGAGCTGTTTTCCAGTCTGAAAGCAGGCAGTGTCGCGCATTCCGCTCAAACAGCGCCACTCGGCAAATGGCGGAAAATGATCGACCGCCTGAAACCCTATAGTGTACGGGGTCAGGTTGCCGGGGTGCATACCTACATCAACCAGATGCACGATCACGCCAGCGACGTTGCAACGCTGGCCAGATCAAAACCGTGGACCGGCGTGCTGAACTGCACGTCATGGCCAGAAGCGGAAACCGACACGGCACTGGCAAAGTATGTCTCGCTCCGGTTTCTCGGGTTTCATCCGGACCGCTTGCGGCTGGTGCTGGCCGACGCCATAAGCCTGAGCAACGAACAGGTTGTGCTGGTTGTAATGTTTGGCGGCAAGGCTTTCGTTCTTGGCGATGGCGCCAACGGCATCACCACCGATGAGCGCCTGCCCGATTTCCTGCCAGGCTGCTCACTGAACGCCAAACAGTTTTACCTGCACTGGGCAGCGGACCGGAATGATTCTCCGTCTGAAGCGGCAAAACGCCTGCTCAACCAGTTCGGACTGGCCGCCGCCTGAAGGCGAAAGCAAATCCCGAGCAGATGAGGTCATCTGCGACGACGTATTTGCGACAAAAAGAGCAAATCCCGAGAAGATGAGACCATCTGTGATGACGTATGCGGCGTTAGCGGAGCTGATGTGGTTTGACGCATAAAGTGAGAATAAAACGTCCGTTTTCCCTGCGATTGTGTTGCAAAACTCGATTTTCCTCGGGTTTAGAGTGTCCGGTTATAGTAATAGCGGACGTTTTTTGCTCCCGCTTTCGGCTGATGCCGATGCGGGGTTTTGTTTTTTGGCTTGTTGTTTCGGTAATTGGCTTGGTT
>JAJFIJ010000308.1 GCA_021775105.1 Rhodospirillales bacterium
CGGCTTTCACCGCATCCGTCACTACGGCCTGTTTGCCAATGCCAGACGGGCCGAAAACCTGACACGATTACGAGAATTGCTCGGTGTTGTTGCGGAGCAGCGAGAGGCGGATACATCGGATGTTGCCAACGACAACGAACCACAGATACTTGCCCACCCATGCCCGTGTTGTGGCGGACGCATGGTCATCATTGAGACCTTTTTGGCCCATGCCAAATGTTTGGCAATCGAGCGCGGCGAACAACCCCGTGCGCCGCCGCCGCAACTCATCAGGACTGGAAACTTATGATGATCCCGTCTCCAAACTCCAATATTACGCATCCTTCCCGCCGGTACCCGAGCGGTTACGCAACCGTCTTGTCAAATCCAGCACAGGGATGGCTCCCGGAGCCCCGGTCAATGATGAATAGTGGTGTTATTGCGTTGCCTGACAGCTCTCAGGCCTCGTTAGCCTGTAAAACCAGCGCCATCACGTCCGGCGGGCGTTCCACCATATCTATCGCCCAACCTTCAAATACCCATAGGCCGCACAAACCGAAATACCGAGCCTGAACTGCCCGCGGTTTCCTCCCCTGAGGCTTGTCCGACACCTGCCAAACCGTACCCGCCGACGTCACTGAGATACGGCAGATGTCCGACAACCCTTAACAACTCCAGTCATCCTAGAAAGCCGCTCGGAATGTCACTTTTTGCAGCAGTGAGCTGACGTTTATTCATAAAGGGCGCGGCGACTGAAGATGACCCCAAATGGCCATTTAGAAATTCATTGGGGTGTCAGGATAGGTGGGTTGTGAAATGATCCACCTCATCTTTAGCGATATCGTTATACAGTTTGGGAACTTTGACGGCGAAATAGACGATGGAGATCAATCCGGCGACTACAGCTAACATAGAGGCTATTTCAATTTTCTCCCATTCCGGGGCTATATAGCTAGTGTAATATTTTAAATACAGAAACATCCCAACCGGCAGGATTGGCGGGATATATAATAAGGTTGTTCGATTCAGTGTTAGATACTTGGATATAGCCGATTTTAGAAACGCCTTCTTGCGGAACGCTTCCCAACTCATCAACGTATCGTACTCATCGTTTCCACCGACATTATTGCAAATTTCAACTCGCAGAACCCTATGCGCATAACCAGCCAACACCGTAATATTTATGTCCTGTTCGAAAAAACTTATAGTGAGAATACAGAACACTACTGTTGAAAATGGTAGAATGATAAAGATTTTATGCTGAACAATAAACGCTGCACCGGCAATAAGTGTCCCGATCAGAATTAGAATTAATCTTTCAACCTGCTTCTGCATCTTCAATCTTTCCATCATTTCTGCGCGGATTAACTGAAACTCTGTAAGCATAATGCTCAAAGCATGATCTTGAGTTTTGTCATCAATGGACATAGTTGCCTCCCAATGTGGGCACCGCCCTACCTGCGTGGCGTGACACGCCACTCCCGATTACCACCAATCCAAGCCATCCAACCGGCAATCGTTACGAGGTTTTTTAACGCATCATACGCTGGAAAAAAGAAAATATATAATAGCTTAGATATATAGTCTGGCTGTATTTCCGGGATTGCAGACGCTTGGTAACTAGCCGCAAAAACTTGAACTAAAGCTAGCCCCCACTGAGCGACAAAGAACAATACGACATAATTCAGATTGACCGAATGCCCAAGGACGGCAATTAACGATAGATAGGTAAAACACCAAAAATAAATCGTCGCATATACGCCTCGCCTTAACCAAATCAAGTAGAACCAGTTAAACTTTTTCAGTACAGGTAATGACCCATGCAGCAATGCCTTGTAATGCAATGCTCCAACTTCAAACCAACCATGTGCCCAGCGGCGCCTCTGGTGCCACCAGTCAAATATTTTATTTGGAGCAAGTTCAGTCGCTATCATCGCGGGGGAAAAAACTCCCGAATTTCCAGCCAAATCCGCTCGAAGAGACGCTTCAACGTCTTCGACTAAAGAGGAGGATGAGAATTGGTGCTTACGGGCAACGCTACGCACCCACATTCCATTACTACCGCAAAAATATGTAAGTCCGGCTGCTTTATATCTTGAGTTCTGTGCGACAAGATATTTTACAAGGTACTCCACTGAGATGATTTTCGCGAGCAAAGAGTTCGGGTCACGTATGAGATTGGTACCTTGCGAAAAACAAAATTCAGAGTCGGAAATACTGAACTCCTGTCGGTCATCGCCAACACAGACGATGGCATCAGCATCAAGGAAATAGATATTCTCGTTGACTGCCAACGCTAACGCGGCATTCATCTGATCGCTTTTTCCGATCCCGCTAGTTACCTTTAGAATTCTTAGATTTGGCGTTTGCCGCGAAAAGTCGTCAATCTGGTTCTCTATCGGCAACGTATTGTCGCTACGATAAGTTAAAATAATTTCATTGGTTGGCTGCGTTAAGAGTGAAGAAGAATTTTTGATCAGCGTGTTTAAGAGTACGTTCTGCTCATTGTCTAAGTAAGCAGATATTATTACGGTCGTATTCTTAATTACTCCATTTTGTCGATGGCGGTTTCCTTTTGAGATTGCAATTGCGGATTCCCAAAATAAGGTGAGTTGTAGGAGTGCAATAAAAATCAAAAGTGTCGTTGCTGCCGCGTAGAATGTTAGGCTGCTGGATTGGAATACCGGATAAAATGAGATCGGTGGCCCGATGAGAAACAAAACCATAAATATCTTCGGCATCTTTAGGGCTTTCTAAGATTTGAGCCGCCATCGGCCTGCTTCAAAATAAACGCCATTTGCTGTTCCGAAAATCTTGATTTTTTCATCCTCTTTCCTCGTCATGCCCGCCAAACCTTACAAGAAAAATCTCACCTCATGCTGTCCTAAAAATGGAGTTCAGGTCAATCTATCTCGTTACACAAAAATGGTGATCCTGTAGGCAAAATATCTAAGCCAGCGGTAGGGTAACATTTATGGTTAGTGCGCAAATGCTAAAATTTAAGAAAGCCGTCAAATAACTGCAACAACCCGATTGGACTATGGAAAAATTCACTTCTTTTTAGATTTCATAATGTCCGAGTTGGGTCACGAACCGCCCTTTTCGCCGCCCGTAAAAGTCTTCCAACAGGGGCACAACAGCGGACATCAAATTCAGAGGCGGGCCGTCTTTCCCGTTTTATGCTTCCGAATACTCGTTTTATGCGTCGGGGAACATTAATCCAGCACCAGTGAGACAAGCCCATCCGCAAGTTTGGGCTCGAACCATGTTGATTTCGGCGGCATCACCTGACCGGCATCGGCAACGGCCATCAGATCACCAAGCGACGTCGGGAACAGCGCGAAGGCTACCGCCATGTCGCCGTTATCAACCCGCCGCTCCAGTTCCGCCATGCCGCGGATACCGCCAATGAACTCGATGCGTTTGTCGAGCCGCGGGTCGCCGATGTCGAGCACAGGTGCCAGCAGACGATCCGTCAGAACCGAAATATCCAGTGCCGCCACCGGGTCTGCCGTCGTTACCGGTTCCCTGAGCTCCAGTCGATACCATTGACCATCGAGATACATGCCAAATTTCCTGGCTGCGGTCGGTTTCGCCGGTCGGTCCACCGGGTCAAGCGCGAAGGCTTCGCCGATACGATCCAGAAATGCCGCGTTCGACAATCCGTTCAGATCACGGATGACACGATTGTAATCAAGGATTTGCACTTCATCATCGGGGAAGGTGACGATCAGGAAAAATTCATGACTTTCCGAACCATCCCCACCGGAATTCGCCTGACGGCGCGACGCGGCGACACGGGACGCTGACGCCGAGCGGTGATGGCCGTCGGCAATATAGATGGCTTCCATAGCGTCAAACGCGGTATTCAGGCTGGTAATGTCGTCCGCATCATCAATCACCCATATCGTATGTTCGACGTCACCGTCACCAACAACATGGCAGACCGGTTCGCCGCAAACGGTTTTATCAATCACCGCGCCTATGCGGGCATCCTTGCGGTGGGTTGCCATGACCGGTCCGGTCTGGGCGTTCAGCACATCAATCTGTCGCACCCGGTCGTCTTCCTTGTCGGGCCGGGTCAGTTCATGGCGACGAATGCGGTTGCTGTCATAAGCGGCGATGGACCCGGCACCGACGATACCCGTCTGCACATGCTCCCCCATTTTGAGGCGATAGACGTAATAACAAGGGATGTCATCACGAATAAGCACGCCCTCATCGACCATGCGGTTCAGATTTTCCGCCGCCCTGGCATAAACGGAGCGATCATGCGGGTCGGTGCCTTCGACATGATCGATCTCGGCCCGCGATACATGCAGGAAACTCCAGGGTTTGCCAGCGGCTCTTGAGCGGGCTTCTGCTTCATTGACCACATCATAGGGAGGTGCCGCGACATCATCCGCACGGCCCGGTGCCGGTCTTAAAGCTGCGAACGGTCGAACCATACATTTGTCAACGCTCATCATTCTTACTCCGCCGCGACCTCGGGAAGTTCGCCAATTGCACGGGCCAGTTCATCTTCATTATGCGCATGATCCACCAGCTTGCCGGCCAGATAATCGGTATAGGCCTGCATGTCGAAGTTACCATGTCCGGACAGACCAAACAAAATGGTTCTGGCTTCGCCATTCTGTTTGCAGATTTCCGCCTCAGCGATGGCTGAACAGATCGCGTGCGTCGCTTCCGGGGCGGGAACAATACCTTCCGTTCGGGCGAACGTAAGACCCGCTTCAAAACAGGCAGTCTGGTGATAGGCCTGCGCTTCGATCAATCCCAGATCAAGGATATGACTGACCAGCGGCGACATGCCGTGATACCGCAAACCGCCGGCATGGATCCCCTCCGGCACGAAGGTCGAACCGAGCGTGTGCATCTTGACCAGTGGCGTCAGGTGGCCGGTATCGCCGAAGTCATAGGCATAGGTGCCGCGGGTCATGGTCGGGCAGGCCGCCGGTTCAACGGCGATGACACGGACATCCTTGCCCCCGCGCAACTGTTGACCGAGGAACGGGAACGCCAATCCGGCGAAATTGCTGCCGCCACCGGCGCAGGCGATAATGATGTCCGGGAAATCGTCGGCCATTTCCATCTGCTCAATAGCTTCCAGCCCGATAACCGATTGGTGCAACAAGACATGGTTAAGCACGCTGCCAAGCGCATATTTGGTGTCGTCACGCCCGGCGGCAACTTCAACGGCTTCAGAAATGGCAATGCCGAGACTGCCATTGGAACCGGGATCTTTCGCCAGAATGGCGCGACCGGCTTCGGTTTCGTTGCTGGGGCTGGCGACACACCGCCCGCCGTAGGTTTCCATCAACGCCCGGCGATAGGGTTTCTGGTTAAAACTGATCTTGACCATATAAACGTCGACCTGAAGACCAAAAAGATTGCCGGCAAAAGACAGGGATGATCCCCACTGACCGGCCCCGGTTTCCGTGCTCAACCGCCTGGTGCCGGCTTCCCTGTTATAGAAAGCCTGGGCAACGGCGGTGTTGGGTTTGTGACTGCCGGACGGACTGACGCCTTCGTATTTGTAATAAATCCTGGCCGGGGTATCCAATGCCGCTTCCAGACGGCGCGCGCGATAAAGCGGTGCCGGGCGCCACAACCTGTAGACATCACGAACCGGTTCGGGAATTTCAATCTCGCGCTCGGTCGAAACTTCCTGACCGATCAGTTCCATCGGGAACAACGGTGCCAGATCATCAGGCCCGATCGGCTGACCGGTACCCGGATGCAGCACCGGCGCCAGCGGTTCCGGCAGGTCAGCGGCAATGTTGTACCAGGATTTTGGAATACGGTTTTCGGGGAGAAGGTATTTTGTCGTGTCGCTCATCGGGCAATCCTATCATTCGCACAATCATGTCCTCTCCAGCACACCCGTTTTACCTTGACCTATCCGGAGACGCAAAAGCAAACGGCCCCCCGCCTGATAAAGACGGAGGGCCGTTTCTGTTTTTACGACGCGATAAGCGGTGGTCAGCTTTTGCCCAGGCGAAGGGCGACAAAGCGCAAGCCATTTTGTCCCTCGACCAGAAACAATACGGTCTTGCGGTCTTCTTTTTTGGCTTCATTTACCTTGTTGACGACCTCGGTTGGTGTCGACACCTCTTCCTGACTGACTTCGACAATCAGATCACCGGCGCGTACACCTTTCTCGGCCGCCGTACCGTCAGCAGCGACCTTGCTGATCAATACACCTTTGGCTTCCTTGGAAAGTTTGTAGTGTTCGCGGGAAGCATCCGTCAGCGCCATCAGGGTCATGCCCAGATCTTCAAGATCGCGGGTCAGGCCTTTTTTGCTTTTTGATGATTTGGCCGCCATTTCGGTCGCTTCATCAAGAACGCCAACCGTTACACTCAGCGCCTTGCGTGATCCGCCACGCCAGACAACAACTTCAACCGGTTTACCGACAACTGTATCAGCAACGATTTTCGGTAACGACCGCATTTCATGAACCCGCTTGCCATCAAAGCTGAGGATCACATCGCCCTTCATAATTTTGGATGCTTCGGCAGGGCCATCCTTGATCACGTCGGCAACCAGCGCACCTTCGGGTTTGTCCAGACCGAGAGATTCGGCGATTTCGTCTGTGACCTGCTGGATATGAACACCAAGCCAGCCGCGTTTGACCTCACCGGTGTCGATCAACTGGCGAATGACAGGTTCGGCGGCGCTGGACGGAATGGCAAAACCAATACCGACGCTACCGCCGGATGGCGAATAAATTGCCGTATTGATACCAATGACCTCGCCATCCAGATTGAACATCGGCCCGCCTGAGTTACCGCGATTAATAGAGGCGTCCGTTTGAATAAAATCATCATAAGGACCGGCATTGATATCACGGCCACGGGCGGAAATGATCCCCGCCGTTACCGTGCCGCCCAGACCAAACGGGTTGCCAATGGCAACCACCCAGTCTCCGACACGGGATTTACTGGATTTTCCAAACCGGACACCCTTGATTTTACGGTCCGATTTGACTTTCAGAACCGCCAGATCGGATTTCGCATCACGACCAACGAGTTCCGCTTTCAGGCGGGTATCATCCTGCAAAATGACGGCGATTTCGTCGGCTTCGGCAATGACGTGATTATTGGTAATGACATAACCATCATCGCCAAAAAAGAACCCTGACCCCAGTGACGTTGCCTTGCGCGGGCGACCGCCTTCAGACTGGTTGCGGTCAAAAAATTCCTTGAAGAACTCTTCAAACGGCGATCCCGGCGGCAACTGCGGTATCTGCGGCCCGCTGCGGCCTTCGATCACCTGAGTCGTCGAAATGTTGACGACGGAGGGCAACAGTTTTTCGGCAAGATCGGCGAACCCTTCAATTGGCCCCGAACGCGCCAAGGCCGGATTGGACGATAATGACAGGGCGATCACCATCATGAGCGCCATAACAGAAGCGACAACCTGCTTTGGCAGCGCCTGTTGGAATGTAAAGATTTTCATTTTTCCCTTTTCCTGTTCTGGACCGGGTTCGACAATACCGATTACCCGATAACGTTAATCTGCCGGATCGCGACGGGCAAGTGTGCCGCGTCGATCCTGTGTATCGTTTATGGCGTGGAAATGTGGCCGAACGATGGCTTGATGAAGGCTGTTTCTTGGCAATATTGGGGCAATATTGGGGCAGCATTCATAACCTGATCGCCCAAACCAGCCCGACACCGATCATCGCCGCCACCAGCCCCGCCGTCCGCAAACCGCTTGATGGCATCTCCAGTACATTCGTCATCATCCGCTTCATGGCATCCGGGAACAACGCGTAGGCAAAACCTTCGATGGCGAGCGCAAGGGCGAGCGCGGTTAGAAAATCGCTCATCCCTTGCGTATCACCATCTGTTCAGGCCTTACTGCCTTGATACCGGCTTCGGCACCGAATTAAAGAACTGAAACAGTTCAGAATCCGGACTGAGAACCATGGTCGTCCCTTCTTTTACAGATTCGCCGAGGGCTTCCATGGAGCGATAGAAGTCAAAAAACTCGGCATCCTGGCCATAGGCATTGTTAAGGATGGTTGTTCTTGCCCCATCCCCTTCACCACGCCGGATTTCAGACGTCTGTTTCGCTTCGGAAATAATAATCGTCCGCGTCTTGTTGGCACCCGCCTGAATGTTGAGTTTTTCTTTCTCACCATTGGCCCGAAGTTCCGCCGCATGGGCGACACGATCCGAACGCATCCGGTTATACACTGCCTGAGCCGTGGTTTCCGGCAAATCAGTGCGACCAATGCGAACGTCAATCACTTCGGTGCCAAACTCCGCCGCCTGTGATTTCATCTGCTCAGTGATCAGGGTCATCACTTCGGCACGTTTTGCGGTCAGCATGTCACCCAGAAGAATCTTGCCGATTTCTTCACGCACGGCTGAGTTCAACCGGTTGCCAAAGACCTGACGGAAGTTTGCATCCGTCAACGCCTTTTTGCGAAATTCCAGCGCATCGACAATTTTATACCGCGCAAATGAATCCACATTGACACGCTTTTGATCCGCCAGAATGACCTCCTGAACCGGTGGATCAAGATCAAGAATCCGTCGGTCATAGTATTCAACGTTCTGGATGAACGGGACTTTGAACTTGAGGCCCGGCTCGGTTTCCGGACGCACCGGATTACCAAACTGAAGGATCAGAGCCTGCTGGGTCTGATGGACCGTAAACACCGAACTGAACAGCACGATGGCGACAACGGCGACGATCAGGCCTATAACAGCTAAGGACTTTTTCATTGTGCTGCTCCTCCGCTACGTTTTTTCAACTCAGGCAACGGAAGGTACGGCACGACGCCCTGACCTCCATCACTGCCCTGATCAATGATGATCTTGTCGGTGTTGCTCAATACATCCTGCATACGTTCCAGATAAATGCGTCGGCGCGTCACATCCTTGTTTTCCTTATAAGCATTATAGACTGACAAGAACCGCTGCGCTTCACCTTCAGCTTCGTTGATCATTTGCTGTTTATAGCCTTCCGCATCCTGAATCATCTGCTGCGCCTGACCGCGTGCCCTTGGCACAATGTCATTTTGATAGGCGACGGCTTCGTTGACCTTGCGCTCCTGATCCTGCTTGGCCCGCTGCACATCATTGAAGGCATCAATAACTTCCTGCGGCGGATCAACTTTCTGGAGCTGGATTTTAGCGATGGCCACGCCTGCGCCATAACTGTCGAGAATTTCCTGCAACAGAACCAGAGTCTGGTCCTGAACCTGCTGGCGTTTGATCGTCAAGGCTTCTTCAAGTGACGTTTTACCGATGATTTCGCGCATCGCACTTTCGGCAGCAATCTTGATGGTCGCTTCCGGATTACGAATTTTGAACAGGAAATCAGCAGCATTTTTGATGCGCCACTGGATAACAAAATCAATATCGATAATGTTCTGGTCACCGGTCAGCATCAGGCTTTCCTGTGCGACGTCCCGTGATCCAGTTCCCCGTCCAACATCACCGGCACCACGGAATCCAACATTAATGGTGTTGGTGCGATCAACATTGACCTTGATGACTTCGCCGACCGGTGCCGGGAACCAGAAATTCAGACCAGGCGTGGTCCGTTTGACGTATTTGCCAAACAACAACTCAATCCCGTTTTCTCCCGGTTGCACCCGGTAAGGAATATTAATCCCGGCCCATAATACGACCGCCGCAAGGACGATCAGTACAAGACCGCGAATTCCGCCCGTGCCGCCCGGCATGAACCGTTTGACGTTTTCCTGGCTTTTACGGATGATATCCTCGATGTCGGGGGGCTGAGGACCGCGCGGTCCACCGCCGCCACTGTTATTTCCGCCGCCGCCCCAAGGGCCGCCGCCCTGTGATTTCCATGGCATGAATTGTCATTCCTTGTTCTTTTAAGTCCCAAAACACATTCAATAACTTGTATTTAATATTTTGTTCGCTACTTCCTATTGGAAACATGCTGCCTTATAAGACAGCAACGTTTCCGCCGCAATGGCGCGGCATCACGAAAACCACGGTATATATCGGCGTATAGAGCGGAGTTTGCAAGGCATGGCAGAGGTTACCATCGAACGGATCGAAGAAGTTCTTAAAAATGTGATCGATTCGGAAAGCGGCAAAGACATTATTTCAGGCGGAATGGTATCCGGATTACAGACCCGCGACGGCCACGTGGCCTTCGCCATTGAGGTCGATCCGGCCAGGGGCGCTCAAATGGAGCCGCTCCGCAAGGAGGCTGAAAAAGCGGTCTTTGATATGGACGGCGTTTTGACCGCCACGGTCGTTCTGACCGCAGAAAAGAAATCAAACGGCGGCGGTGACCAACCTCCTCCCCCGCAAGGCACGCCGACACAACCGGGTGCCCCGGTCGGTGGACACAGCCACGGCCCCGCAGCCGGGCCGGAACTGTTACCGAACGTTAAATCCATTGTTGCCGTCGCTTCCGGCAAGGGAGGTGTCGGCAAATCGACAACAGCCGTCAACATCGCCCTTGGCCTCGCGGCAAATGGCAAGAAAGTTGGCCTGCTGGACGCCGATATTTACGGCCCGTCGATGCCCCGCATGATGGGCATCAGCGGCCAGCCCACATCATCGGACGGCAAGACACTTGACGCCATGGAAAATTATGGCGTCAAGGTCATGTCGATGGGGTTCCTCGTTGAAGAAGACACACCGATGATCTGGCGTGGCCCGATGGTGCAGTCGGCGCTTGAGCAGATGATGCGCGACGTCAGCTGGGGCGAGCTCGATGTGATGGTGGTCGATATGCCGCCGGGCACCGGTGACGTTCAGTTGACCATGGCCCAGCGGGTTCCGCTGACCGGTGCCGTGATCGTTTCGACACCGCAGGATATTGCGCTGCTGGATGCCCGCAAGGGCCTGAATATGTTCAGAAAAGTCGATGTGCCGGTGTTTGGCGTGATCGAGAACATGAGTTATTTCCTCTGCCCGCATTGCAATGAACGATCCGATATCTTCAGCCACGGCGGGGCACGGGAAGAAGCCGGAAAACTCGGCATCGATTTCCTTGGCGAAGTGCCGCTGCACATGGATATCCGAACAACCTCCGACAGCGGTCACCCGATCGTCGTCTCCGACCCGGAAAGCGACCACGCCAAAGCCTATTGCGACATCGCCGAAAAAGTCTGGGAACACGTCGAAACCCGGCTTGGCTCAAGTGCTGCGGCGGGGCCGAAGATTGTGATGCAGTAAATGGGATCATAGCCCTTAAAAAGCCTCTCGCCGGGTTTCTGGCGAGGGGCTTTTTTTTTGGGAAGGAGTGGGGAGTGAGTGTATGAGATGATTTTAAATAAGTCCGATCAGGACACATAAAATCCGGAGAGTGAGTTCATGCGCAATTAGACAACACCTTACTTATTTCAAAATACACTGCTTCACTCATTCCCACCGTTTCACGAATTCAGGGGACACGATCCCGATCCCTTGGGATCACGTGTCCCTAAAATTCTCTTGTCATATTCTCATGACGGGTAATATTTCAACTTATCAGAGAAGTTACCAGAAGATAACAGCCATTTGATATAAAATATTGACTTTTTTCCTATTTTATGCTATTAGTCAATTTCTGCCGCACTGGAGGTTCACTCCCGTTGCCGGACTGCCTTCCGTATGATGTACGGGAGGATTGCATGATTGTCCTTTTGAAGACTGATTTACTGACCGGTGCGGTGCGCTGGCGGTGAAGTGGTGATTTGGGTGTTACCCATGTTGCTGGGCTAAATCGTTACCTATGTACTCAGGTTGGACCCCAAACAAGTCCCCTCCCTCCTTGTGGGGGAGGGTTAGG
>JAJFIJ010000309.1 GCA_021775105.1 Rhodospirillales bacterium
CAAACGAATACGTAAATCTTGTGAAATTGTCATGGATAAAGCTCCCTTGCGAATCAATATGCGAGGGAATCACAAATTGTCTTAATAAGGAATCAATCAATTCCATTTTGATTCATTTATTTTCGGAAGTGCTCTAGTAAAAACTAAATTCGTATCTGCCATCATGAAACTTGCGGGAGTTTCAACCCACCCCCTTCAACTCCTCACTGGCCGCCATCCACGTGTTCTCGGTTTCCTGTAGACGTGATTTTACATCACCGAGCTGGATCTGAATTTCCATCATTTTGGAGGTCGGTCCTTCGTAGATTTCGGGATCGGTGAGGCGGCCTTCAGCTGGTCGCGTCTGGCGGGATCAGTGATACCGGCTGTTGCCCTTGGCGTTGGCTTTCGCCTGTGCGCGGCGCTGTTTGCGGTTCAGCGTGGTCGCCAAATTGGCGCTGATCATGTCGGGCTCGACCGGTGTCGGCACCTCGTCACCCTGCAAATCTTCGTAGGCCGCCCAGCGTCCGGCGACAAGTTTGTCGTCCGGAACACCCCATTCCCAGAAGGCGGTCCTGACGTCGCCCTCGGCGTTGATGAAATGACCGTCCGCTTGCAAATGATACCCCCGGCTATGCATCATGCCGCCGATGGTATAGGTGTCGCCGTCCTTGGCCCCGTAAACTGCACCGGCGCGCATATGAACGATTTCGACCGCATCACCAATGCCGGTCTCGTAGCCGACGGGAATGATCTGGTCATCCTTGCTGCCGACGGGCAGGCCGGTGCGCGCACGCACCTCGTCGCCGTTCGACAGGACAACGCTGCCGTCGGTTTGCAAAATCTCGATCAGCGGTTTGAACTTGCCGTCACCGGTCAAAAACACATGCCCCGGTGTCACCCGAAGCCCGTGAAAATCGATCAGGGTCTTATTCTCATTCACATGCGTCTGCGTCACCCGCCGCGCAACTTTCTCGCCCCGGCCATCGTTGTCATTGGCGTCAAAGGCCAGAACTTCATCACCTATGCGCACATCCTGAATGAACTTGGTTGAGCCGTCAGCCATTTCGACGGGGGTGTTGGCGGCGAAGCAGAACCTTCCTTCCCCATCAAGAAAATCCTCCCAAGCTTCTTGAACAGATTCTTCGTTAAGCACTGTTCCATCCGGAAGCAAAACCGAATTATCTGTTTCCTTTACGACGCGGTTTACAAGTGTCCCACCGACTTCAGCACCGATTCCTGTTTCAAACCCGGCTTTGAAATAAAGTCTGCTTCCTGGCGCTGCACTTCCTAGAATATCTGCTGCTCCCCCTAAATCTCCAGAAGCAAGTACGGTTGCCGCATTTTTGACCTGCTCGAGAGTGCTTGAAATTGGCATTGCCACGCCTGCCCCCACCACAAAAGATCCTTCTGCTTCAAAGCTAAGCCCCTGCATGTCGTCACCATTTCCCTTAAGCAGGCTTATTTCCGCCCCAACACTGACCGGAAAACTAAAACTATCAACAATGCCTGCCCCACCAGCATACCGATATTCCTCTCCGGATTTAGAGAAGATATAACCCGCATTCACTTCGGTGCCGAGACCTGTTTGAACTTCAACCGCTCCCCCTACAGCAAGTGAATACCCATCCGGAAGGGTACCTGCCAAATCACGGTATCGTTCCATGGTAAAATAAGTTCCCGGATTGTCGGACAGATACTGAACGTCCGATTTTATTACTTCCAGAAAATCTATGACGGCTTGTCTTTCACTCAAAACAACATACTCCCAAACAGCATTCTCTAGCCTTGCGTTCAAATTATATCTAAAATATCAAGCGTATCCTATTATAGGTAGATGAATTCTGATGACGTTTCAATTGCTCGATTATCTAGTAGTTGTATTTTTGATCTCGATACCAATAGTTGGATATTTCATTTATTTGGGCGTAGAAAAACACTTTCGAATGCTACAAAGAATGGAACGTATGTTTCCCAATGAACCGCCCACGCTCCGCCGACTGGTACCCGGGTCAATATTCCTTTCATATATCACGGAAAACCCGCACCTAGCGCGGGTTCACAGAAAACACAACAAAGCCCGGTTCGTTTGTGGAGGTGTTTCTATATTGATTGTCACCGTCTCTATCCTTGTAGGGATTTTACTGGTACGCGGATATGAGGCATCATTTGAAATGTGGTGATTAGCGTCTGAAAAGGCCCAATACCAATATATTAGTGTTAACGAACTAGGCCGACCATATTCTATCTCAATTATACCAAAACAATGTGGGGGCTAATCGCAAATAATTAGAGGTACACTTTTGTGCGTCAATAAAACGATTCACCCAACCCCCTCCAACTCCTCACTAGCAACCATCCACGCATTCTCCGTCTCCTGCAACTTTGATTTGACGTCGCCGAGCTGGACCTGGATTTCCATCATCTTTGAGGTCGGGCCTTCGTAGATTTCCGGGTCGGCGAGGCGGGTCTCCAGCTGGTCGCGTTTTGATGCGAGCTTTTCCATTTGTTGTTCCATATCGCGGACGGATTTTCGCAAATTGGCCGTTTCGGCCCGGGCGGCGGCGCGGGCTTTGCGTTCTTCCTTGCGGTTCTGTTTGGGGCCCGGTGCCGTGCCCGCATCGGCGGAACGTTCTTCACGGCGTTGCTGGCGGCGGGTATCTTTCAGGTGACGTTTGTAATCATTAAGGTCACCATCAAACGGGACACAGGCCCCGTCTTCAACCAGCCACAGGTTATCACACGACAGCTCCAGCAAATGCGCATCGTGGCTGACCAGAACGACGGCCCCTTCGTAGGCATTCAGCGCCTGCACCAGCGCTTCGCGGGCATCAACATCAAGATGGTTGGTTGGTTCATCCAGCAAAAGCACGTGTGGCGCGTCGAGACTCATCAGCGCGAACAGTAGTTTTGCCTTTTCACCGCCCGACAGACTGCCGCAGACGGTGTTGGCCTTGTCACCGGAAAAACCGAACCGTCCGAGATGGCCGCGAACTTTTGATTCCGTCGCCATTGGCATCAGGCGGGCGGCGTGTGCGTAAGCTGACTCGCCCATGTTCAACTCGTCCGTCTGGTGCTGGGCAAAATAGCCGATCCGCAGTTTGGATGATTTCCGAATGCGCCCTTCCATCGGTTTCAGGCGGTCCGCCAGCAGCTTGACCAGTGTCGATTTGCCGTTGCCGTTGGCCCCCAGAAGGCCGATGCGGTCTTCCATGTCGATGCGGAGATCAAGACGTTTGAGGACGGGTTTGCCCGGCTCATACCCGGCGTCCAGCTCATCAAGCGTGATCAACGGCGGTGACAGGGGATCGGGTTTGGGGAAGTCTAAGTTGACGAACTGGTCTTCTGCCGCAGCGGCAATCGGTTCCATCTTTTCCAGCATCTTGATCCGGCTTTGCGCCTGTCGCGCCTTCGAGGCCTTGTAGCGAAAGCGATCTACGAAGCTTTCAATTCGGCGGCGGTCGGCCATCTGCTTGGTCCGCATCTTGGCGTTCAGCATCTGCTGTTCACGGCGAATGCGCTCGAACTCGTCATAGCCGCCGGTATAGCGAACCAGTTTCAGATTTTCGAGGTGAATGATTTCGGAAACCGACTGGTTCAGCAGCGTGCGGTCATGGCTGATCACCACCAGTGTGCCCGACCAGTTTGCCAGGTAGGTTTCCAACCAGAGTGCGGCTTCCAGATCAAGGTGATTGGTCGGCTCATCCAGCAAAAGGATGTCAGGGCGGGAAAACAACGTTGCCGCAAGGGCAACACGCATGCGCCAGCCGCCGGAAAAGTCATCGAGGTGGCGTTGCTGGGCGTCTTCATCAAACCCGAGCCCCGCAAGTATGCGCGCCGCGCGGGCAGGCGCCGTCTGCGCTTCGATATCCGCCAGCCGGATGTGCACTTCGGCAATTTCATGGGGGTCGGTGACGGTTTCCGCACGGGACAGCAAATCCGTGCGTTCGAGGTCGGCCGCGAGAACAGAGTCGATCAGCTTCACTTTTCCGGACGGCGCTTCCTGTGTCACGGTGCCGATGCGCATACCCTTGCGGATATTGATCTCTCCACCGTCTGGCGCGAGGTCGCCAAGAAGCAGTTTGAACAGCGTTGTTTTGCCCGTTCCATTGCGCCCGACAAGTCCGACCTTGTGTCCGGCACGGACAACGACGGTTGCCTGTTCAAACAGCAGCCGCCCGCCAATTCTGTAGGTGAGATCATTAATGTGAAGCATGGTGGAGCGGGTGATACCACGATGATCAGGGAAGGGAAACGCCCAATAATGTGGCGGCGATTGTCAGAGATTTTGTTGTTTAGTTTTCTTCCTATTGCTTGCCAGTAAGGACGGTTGACGGTATAACCCGCCCGCGCAACCCGGAAGCCCTGAAAACGGGGTCAAATTCGGGAAACAAGGTACTTTTGCTCACAGAAATCTAAGGGGATATCAGATGGCCATCGAGCGAACGCTCTCCATCATCAAGCCGGACGCAACGCGCCGTAACCTCACCGGGAAAATCAATCAGCGGTTTGAGGACGCAGGTCTCCGGATCGTCGCCCAGAAGCGTATTCAGCTGACCCCCAGTCAGGCTGAAGGATTCTACGCCGTTCACAAGGAACGGGCGTTTTTCAACGACCTTTGTACGTTTATGACCTCAGGTCCTGTCGTCGTTCAGGTGCTTGAAGGCGAAGACGCCATTGCCAAGAACCGCGAAGTTATGGGCGCGACCAACCCGGCGCAGGCTGATGAGGGCACGATCCGCAAGGATTTTGCTGAAGATATTGAAGCCAATTCCGTACATGGTTCGGATGCGCCGGAAACGGCAGCGGAGGAAATCGCATATTTCTTTTCCGGTCTGGAACTGGTTGGCTGATTTTTCGACAATCCGTTATCCGAATATCAGAAAGCGGTCATCTTACGGGGTGGCCGTTTTTTTTGCCTGCCGTTGACTGCGTCTCAAAGGCGTTGCCAACTCATCCTTGAAGAACTCTGCCAGCGTCAGAAAATCCTGTTTGCGGGCTGATGTCGTGCGCCAGACCAGGCCGATCTGGCGTGATGTTTTCTTGCCTTCAAGAGGCCGGAGCTCGGTTTTTGTTGATTTGGCAATCCCCCCGTCAATCGCCATTTTTGGCAATACTGTAATCCCCAGACCGTTATCCACCATCTGGATCAGGGTATGCAGACTGGAAGCCTGAAATTCTATATTGGCGGACTCCGCGCTGAGATGACAGGCGCCCAGCGCGTGATCACGAAGGCAATTTCCTTCCTCGAGCATAAGCAATGTATCGTTTTTGAGTGTCGTCGGCGTGACCCGTTCAGATTGGCCGCCAGGATGCCCTTTGGGATACGCGACCCAGAACGGGTCATCGGCAAACAGAAGTGTTTCGAGACCTGGAACAGGATATGGAAACGCCAGGATCAGCAGATCAAGTTCGCCCGATGTCAGTTGATCAACAAGATCGGCTGAGCGTTCTTCACGAAGATATAACTTGAGGTCCGGATAGGCCCGGCGAAGTCCGGGCAGTGTTCTGGGTAACAGGAAGGGAGCAATGGTCGGAATGACACCGAGACGAATGGAACCCGTTAGCGGGGCACCTTCGGCACGTACAAGGTCCGTTATGTCTTCGACGTCGGTTATGACCTTCCGTGCCCGTGATACGATTTCGTTGCCAAGTGCGGTCATCATCACCGACCGGCGCGTGCGTTCGACAAGCGTTGCGCCAAGCCCTGATTCAAGTTCCCGGATGCTTATGCTCAGGCTGGACTGGGTGATGAAGCAGGCCGTCGCCGCTTTGCCAAAATGCAGATGGTCTGACACGGCGATCAGATGACGGAGTTGGGTGAGGGTTGGCAGGCGTTTGTAGGTTGTCATCGATTGTCTTTTGTGCGTTATTGGTAAAATCAATTATAAAGTAAAAAATTACCAATTTCACCAATTAAAATAACATCTCTAATATCCTTCTCACAGGCCAAGACGGCCAGCCTCATATCCAACTTCAGGAGACAGACGATGAACAAGGTACCCCATGCTATTTTCCAGACCCGTGTACGCAACGACGCCCTTGAAGGCGACAATCCCTTTGAATGGAAAATGCTGAACAGCGATGACATTTTCAAAGGCAAACGGGTTGTTGTGTTTTCCCTTCCGGGCGCATTCACGCCGACATGCTCAACCAGCCATTTGCCGCGCTATGAAGAACTATTTAACCAGTTCAAGGCTGAAGGCGTGGATGAGGTTATTTGCATATCCGTAAACGACGCCTTCGTCATGTACCAGTGGGGCTTGAGCCAGAACGCAAAGAACGTGTTTTTGCTGCCTGATGGCAATGGCGAATTTACCCGGAAAATAGGTATGCTGGTTGAAAAATCAAACCTCGCTTTCGGTTTGCGGAGCTGGCGTTATTCAATGCTGGTAGATGACGGTGAAATTGTAAAAACCTTTGTCGAGCCCGGATTTGAAGACAATTGCCAGATGGACCCGTTTGAAGTTTCAGATGCCGATACCATGCTTGCCTACCTGAAAGAAAGTACCATCAAAGCCGCCTAGATTTTTTCTTGTAAATCACTGACGCTATCAAGACACTCTACCCCGTCAACTGATGGGGTAGAGTTGTTTTATGGGCATTCCTGAACATATGAAGGCCGTCCTGCTGACTGGGCACGGTGGCTATGATCAACTGTCGTATCGAGATGATGTGCCCGTGCCAAGGCTGGCCGAAGGAGAGGTCCTGATCCGGGTTGGTGCGGCAGGGGTCAACAACACCGACATCAACACCCGAATCGGCTGGTACTCGAAAAGTGTATCCGGTGCCACGTCCGACGATGGTGCAGAAAATGGCAAATCAGACGTCGATTCCAGTGATGCAAGCTGGGCCGGTACCGCCCTTCAGTTTCCACGGATCCAGGGTGCTGATGTTTGCGGGGAAATTGTCCGGATCAGCAAGGGGGTCAATCCCGCACGCAAGGGCGAACGGGTTCTTATTGAACCTTGCATGGGTTCCATTCCCGGCAAGCAGACCTTTGATTTCAGCTATCTGGGATCTGAATGTGATGGCGGGTTTGCCCAGTACATCAAAATCCCGGAAATTTTTGCGCACAAGAT
>JAJFIJ010000310.1 GCA_021775105.1 Rhodospirillales bacterium
TCAGACATACTCTCGCTGTCCATATCTATAAACCGAACCGCCTGCACATGGACCACTTTGCCGTCCCGATCCGTTCCCTTTATCCAGAAACTGTTGTGCTGATTGACGTCGGCGTAGGTCGGGTCAAACATCATTGACACCGGCCCCCGGTTGTCGAGAGATTCACGCAGTGGACCGAAATTTTCGATATCAGGTCGAACATCCAGATGGATTCCGGCTTCCTCTGCCATGGATTTCACGCAAGAGATCAGGTTTGCAGCTTGAAATGCACTTGATAGTGAATTCATCGTTTTTCCTCCAATTGATACGGGTTGAACGTGCGTATCTTGGAGAGAATCTGATAAAACTACGAATCAATTAACGTCGTAACGTTGTAATTTTCTCTGATTAATAGTGCTGATTGAACGAAATCGCGCTGAACCAAACCAGTGACTACTATCCTCCTAATGCTTTAAAGCAACTACAATAGTTGATAAAAGTGATAGAGACCGCCAAGTGATATTCGAAATAATAACAAAGGATTACAGCTAACGATGAGCAATTTGGATGTTGGCGACAAAGCCCCCTCATTTGACCTGCCGACAGACAACGGCGGTTCCCTGAAGCTTTCTGACCATAAGGGAAAGACTGTTGTTCTTTATTTTTATCCAAAGGATATGACGCCCGGTTGCACGACCGAATCTCAGGATTTTAGAGACAGGATCAAGGGTTTTGAAAAATCTGGTGCAGTAATTGTCGGCGCATCGAAAGACAGTGTCGTCCGACATGACAAATTTGTCGCCAAACACAACCTTCCCTTTGCGCTGATTTCTGATGAAAATGGAACACTTTGCGAAGATTATGGCGTATGGAAACTGAAAAAACTGTATGGCCGTGAATTTATGGGCATTGAGCGTTCCACATTCATCATTGATGGCAAGGGAGTTATCCGTCATATCTGGCGCAAGGTTAAAGTCAAAGGTCATGTTGATGATGTATTGGGTACCGTACAGGCACTCTGACCTTGCCAGTTTCCCAATCAAATAATCCCCGATCGCTTGGCGAAGCCGCTTGCATGGTGCTCAACGAATCTGACCCATCGGAAAAAGTCAGGAAAACCCGCCAGTTCGTCGCGGCATGGCAGGCTGGGAAATTCACAAAAATCGGAACGGCGCAGCCACCGTCGCGTCCGAAGCAGCCGACCAAACCCGACCTTATATCACCGAAGGATATGCCAAGACGCCGACCGACCGGCCGCATCGGGCGTTTTGCCTTCGTCCATGCCATCGCCCATATCGAATTTAATGCCATAGATCTCGCGTGGGATATTATCGCCCGTTTTACTGGCGAAACCTTGCCTCGTGAATTTTATGACGACTGGTCGCAGGTTGCGCTGGATGAGGCTGAGCATTTCGACCTGCTGGTCGGACGCATGGCTGATTTTGAAGGGGCCTATGGAGACCTGCCCGCACATGACGGACTGTGGGATGCGGCGATAACAACCGGTGATGATCTGCTTGCTCGTCTGGCAATCGTCCCGATGATTTTGGAAGCGCGCGGCCTGGACACCACCCCTGCGGCAGTCACCAGACTGCGGCAGGCTGGCGACATCGAAACAGCCAAAATTCTTGAACGCATTGCCGCCGAAGAGATCCCTCATGTAAGCGCCGGTGTCCGCTGGTTCGAATACCTTTGTCACCAGCGCGACATTGATCCCGTCACGACCTTTCATCATCTGGTTGAGACAAGATTCGGCGGAACCCCCAAACCTCCATTTAATCAAGACGCGCGAACTCAGGCCGGGATGGCTTCTGAATATTATCGCCGCTATCAACACACCTAAAACATAGTTTTCGATCACCAGATCGTTTTGCCTTACTTTTATGGCATCCGGGTGGCAGGATGGATTATTGTTGAAATCCAATACTGATCACTGTGAGTGAAAAGGATATACCGATGACACCGGCAGATGACGCTGAGCCCACAGACGACCTGGACGAACAAGACGGTGAGGCCAAGGGCAAAAAGAAAAAGAAGTCCAAAAAACAGAAAAAGGCCGCATTGAAAAAACTCATTTTTATGGGTGTCGGCGGGCTGTTCGGGCTGATGATTATTGGTGGCGGTGTAGCCTATTTCATGGGTTGGTTAAATCCGCTTTTGGGCATAGAGGAAGAAACCAAGGTAGCTGAAGTCCAACTGGGCTCTCCCGTCAGCCACGAGCTACCTCAGATAAAAGCGGATTTGAAAACCGGTGCCTGCCGTTCTCCTTTTTTGCGAATCACTATGGCAGTTCAGCTTTCCGAACACGATCTTGGGCGACTCCAGGAAACACAGGACAAACTGATGGATCAGATCATTACCCACCTGCGTGATCAGGAACGTCAGGACCTGACCGGCAAAGCTGGATCGGATCAGCTCCGTTTTGATCTGGTAAACATTGTCAATAATGTAATCAGTCCGTCGCGGATTTTCGGAATTACGTTCAAGGAATTTGTTTTGCAATAACCGTTCGGGAATAACGTGATGATATTATACGATACCGGTGTTTCCGGAAACTGTTACAAGATCCGCCTTATGCTGTCCCTGCTCGGGCTGGATTATGAAAACGTGCCTATTAATCTGGTCGCGCTTGAACACAAGGCACCTGAGTTTCTAGCCATGAACCCGCTTGGAAAAGTTCCTGTTCTGGATGACGACGGGCTCATCCTGAGAGATTCGCAGGCAATCCTGGTTTATCTGGCAACCAAGACAAACTCCACAAACTGGTGGCCCGCCGACGGGACCGAACAGGCTGACGTCGTGCAGTGGTTATCTTTTGCCGCCAACGAGATGTTCAATGGTTGCGCTATCACCCGGGCCATTCTCAAGTTCAACCGCCCACTTGAGCTTGAAGCGCCCCAGAAACTGGCCCGTGCCGCACTGGATGTTCTGGAAGGCCATTTGACCACCCATGACTGGCTTGCGCTCAATCGCTCGACAATTGCCGATATTGCCGTCTATCCCTATGCCGGCCTGATCTGGGAAGGGAATATTTCTCTCGCGCCCTATGAGGCGATTCGCAGATGGTTTTCCCGAATTGAATCGCTACCCGGATATACACCCATGGAAGGCCTGCCAGCTCCGGCGGAATAAAACCCGGGCGGCAACCGGCCATCGTCTTGCCCCCGCCCGTCAGGGCCGTTAAAAGACCTCACTGAATTTAACCAGAGGGACCCTCGCCTATCATGCGTGCAGAAACAGAAGCCGTTACCGCCCAGATCAAGCAGTCGCTGGAACTGCTGAGGAGGCATCTTTGACTACGATCAGGCCAAACTCCGTCTCGAAGAACTGAATTCTCTCGCTGAAGACCCCAATCTGTGGAACGACCAGACCCGTGCCCAGGAAGTGATGCGCGAGCGCACGCAGCTTGAGACAGGTTTGAAGACCATCGACGAGATGATGCAGGAGCTTGACGATAATATCGAACTCATTGAACTCGGTGAAGCAGAAGAGGATGAAGAAGTCATCTCGGA
>JAJFIJ010000032.1 GCA_021775105.1 Rhodospirillales bacterium
TGGCTGATGACGGTTCCGCAGGCCGAACGTCATTGGTTTCAGGAGTCAGCTTCGTTGTTGCGCTCAATGGTTTGCATGTCGCCGGAAATCTCGCCACCTGATTCAATGACGATATTGCCATAACGGATGGTTCCGGAAATCCGTCCGCCGGAGCGAACGATCAGGCGTTCATGGGCAATCAGGTCACCCTCAAAGCGGCCACTGATATCGGCCTCCTGAACTTCGGCCTTGCCCTTGAAAAACCCGCTTGGGGCAATTTCAATAATGCCGGCACCGGGCAGGGCAACTTCAACGTGACCCTCAACGACCAGCTTGTCACAAGTCGTAATTTCGCCGGTCAGGCGGATGTCGCGACCGACAACAAGGCGGCGACTTTCTGATTCTCCCCCCATTGAACGTTCAGTGCGTCGGGCCGGGGCTCCCGGAATGTCAGGAACGCGGCGCGGCGCTTCGGGCTGAAAAGAGGTTGCCGTCGGTGGTTTGGCCGGACCGTGGCTGCCTTTGCGTGAAAAGGGTTTCAGGGGAGGAGCCGCCATGTCTTTGCCGTCACCGTTGCCGTCCGTCGGCTTTCCCTCGTTGTCGTCTTTTTTCTTGCTGAACATGTTCGCCCCTTTCGTATTTATCGGGCATTGAGATTCTTATCGGGTCGCCAGTTGAGTTGCCGCTTTTCTGCGCCAGCCTTCGAACAGATGGATGATCGTGGCTGTCGCAACGACCGGCGTTATCAGGTTTATCACCGGAATCGTTAACAGGAAGGCAATAACAACACCAGCAACAAACAACTGGCCCTGATTGGCTTTGCGTAAAGCCTTCGCCGGTTCCGGGTCAAGACGTCTGAGCGCGACAAGCTCAAAATATTCCCTGCTCAGAAGATAGCCGTTCACACCGTAAAAAACAAAAGGGAAAACCGGAGGGAAAAACAGAAAAGGCAGCATCAGCAGGTTGAGGATAACAAAAATGACGAGGAAGCGAAGCGACGACATCAGGGAATCCGAAAAGGGCTGACCGTCGGTTTTGGCCAGATCCGGGTAGTGCCGGTCCTCAACACAGTCAGCGACACGTTCCAGAAACAGCGATACCACGGCACTGACCACGCCGGGAAACAGGAACCACGTCAGGACGCCGGTTGCCAGTCCGCCAAGCACGTCAACGGCTGTTTCCAGCCAGCCCATCTGAAAGAACGCGGTATTGGTCAGGGTGTAGGCGACAGCCGACCAGAGGGTGATGAAAACCGCGAGGGCAAGCCCGATGCTGATGATCAGGACCTGGCGGGTCGGGCCGTCATTAAGCTGGGAAATGCCTTTGGAAAAGGCCTTGAACATGGTTTGAGCCCCGTATCAGTTTCGCGCGCATCATCTGCCGAAAAGCCAGCCAGATCAAACAGCATTTATCGGCCAATAGGTAGTTTGGATCAACCCGTTTCGCAAGCCGCTTCGATGCGAAATTATCCTGCTTGAGGCTAAGGAATCCGCCGCTATACTGCGCCGCTCAATTCCCATGTTCCGTTTGCAGGAGGGCCGGATGCCCGCAGCCCGATACGATGTCATTGGCATCGGTAACGCCATTGTTGATGTGCTGGTTCATACCACCGATGAGTTTCTCAATACCGAGAGCCTGATCAAGGGGGCCATGAGCCTGATTGATGAGTCGCGTTCTGCCGAGCTTTACGCAAAAATTGGTCCGGCCATCGAATGTTCCGGGGGATCCGCCGCCAACACCATTGCCGCCCTTGCCTCGCTAGGCAGCACGTCAGCTTACATCGGCAAGGTCCGTGATGATCAGTTGGGCACAGTTTTCGGTCACGATGTTCGCGCCCTTGGCATTGATTTCGATACCGCCCCGGCAATGGATGGCCCGGCCACGGCGACGTGTCTGGTGCTGGTTACGGATGATGCCGAGCGGACCATGCAGACTTATCTTGGCGCCTGTGTCGGGCTCGGTCCCGATGACATCGACGAAGACGCTATTGCTGCTGCCCAGGTGACCTATATGGAGGGATATCTGTGGGATCCGGAAGCGGCCAAGCAGGCGTTTCTGAAAGCCGCCACGATCGCCCATCGTGCCGGGCGTCAGGTTTCCCTCAGCCTGTCCGACCCGTTTTGTGTTGACCGCCATCGCGATGAATTTCGCGATCTTGTGAACAATCATGTCGATGTCCTGTTTGCCAATGAGGATGAAATCATCTCGCTTTATCAAGTAGAAGATTTTGATGCCGCCCTTCAGGCCGTTCGTCGGGACTGCAGGGTCGCCGCCCTGACCCGCAGCGAAAAAGGTTCGGTTATTGTTTCCGGCGATGAGGTTCATGTGGTTGACGCAGAGCCGGTCGAAAAGGTGGTCGATACCACGGGTGCCGGTGATGCCTATGCGGCGGGTTTCCTGTATGGCCTGACCAGTGGCTACGATCTGGCCGTCGCCGCCCGCATGGGCGGCATCGCCGCCGCTGAAATCATTTCCCACATGGGTGCGCGACCGGATACACCGCTGGCCGACCTGGTCAGCGCACGCCTCGGTTAACGCATTTGTTTTTTCATCACGAACATTTCAAAGTTAGGTTACTCAAGTGATCACTCAGGCCTCTGAACTTCGCAACATTGCCATTATCGCCCATGTTGACCACGGCAAGACGACGCTGGTCGACGAACTGCTGACCCAAAGCGGAACGTTCCGCGACAATGAGCGGGTCGCCGAACGGGCGATGGATTCAAATGAACTGGAACGCGAGCGCGGCATCACCATTCTTGCCAAATGTACATCGGTTCCGTGGGGCGATGTGCGTATCAATATTGTCGATACGCCGGGTCACGCCGATTTTGGCGGCGAGGTCGAACGCATATTGAGCATGGTTGACGGCGTTTTGTTGCTTGTCGACGCCTCAGAAGGGCCGATGCCGCAAACCAAGTTCGTAACCGCCAAGGCGCTGGCGCTTGGGCTCAAGCCGATTGTCGTGATCAACAAGGTCGACAAACCGGAAGAGCGCTCGTTTGAAGTTCAGGATGAGGTGTTCGACCTGTTTGCCGCCCTTGATGCGTCGGACGAACAGCTTGATTTCCAGACGATCTTTGCGTCGGCCAAGAACGGCTGGGCCGGAACAACGCCGGATGACCGGGACAATGGCATGTCGGTTATCTTTGATACGATCATTGAGCATGTTCCGGGACCCGAAGGGGATCGCGATGTCCCCTTTGCCATGCTGACAACGACGCTTGAGGTTGATCCGTTCCTCGGCCGTATTCTGACCGGCCGTATCCACTCCGGATCGATATCCCCCAATACCTCAGTCCATGCGCTTGATCGTGACGGCAAGGTCGTGGATACCGGGCGGGTTTCCAAGCTGCTGTCCTTCAGGGGCCTCAACCGAACGCCAATCGACAAGGCCTCAGCCGGCGATATCGTTGCCATTGCCGGATTATCAAAAGCAACCGTCGCCGATACGTTGTGCGCCGTTGAGGTCGCCGAGGCCATTGATTCCCAGCCTGTTGACCCGCCGACTCTGGCGATGACGTTCTCGATCAATAATTCGCCGCTGGCCGGGAAAGAGGGCACGAAAGTGACATCGCGGGTCATTCGCGACCGGCTGCTGAGCGAAGCCGAGGGCAATGTTGCCATCCGGGTTACAGAAACCGATGAGAAAGACGCGTTTGAAGTTGCCGGGCGTGGTGAGCTGCAGCTCGGTGTGCTGATCGAGCAGATGCGCCGCGAAGGGTTTGAGCTGTCGATCAGCCGCCCGCGCGTTCTGTTTCGTGAAAACGCCGAAACCGGCAAGCGCGAAGAGCCGATGGAAGAAGTACAGATTGATGTCGATGAGGAATTTTCCGGCATCGTTGTAGAGGCACTTAATCTTCGCAAGGGGCGGATGGTTGAAATGCGCCCGTCCGGCGGCGGCAAGGTCCGCCTGACGTTTATCGCCCCGGCGCGTGGGCTGATCGGTTATTATGGCGAGTTCCTGACCGAAACCCGGGGTACCGGCATCATGAGCCGAATGTTTCATTCTTATGCCGAACATCAGGGGCCGATCGCCGGGCGGCGCAACGGTGTGCTGATTTCCAACTCGGCGGGTAAAAGTGTGGCCTATGGTCTGGCCGGTCTTGAAGGGCGCGGGCCCCTGTTTATCGGATCGGGCGTTCAGGTTTATGACGGTATGATTATCGGCGAACATTCACGCGGCAATGATCTTGAGGTCAATCCGATGAAGGCCAAGCAGCTGACGAACGTCCGCGCATCCGGCACCGATGATGCGATCCGCCTTACCCCGCCGCGGCGCATATCGCTGGAACAGGCGATTGCCTATATCGACGATAACGAGCTGGTTGAGGTAACGCCGGAAAACCTGCGTCTGCGCAAACGCCATCTTGATACCCACGCGCGCAAGAAAGCCATGCGTGAGGCATCAAAGGATTAGACGGCGGTCGGTTCGCGGGATTCCCTTTGGGGCCATTATCCACTAGGCTCTCGCCATGACCGATTCGCCTGAACAACAGCCGCCGCAGCCGACGTTTAAGACCAGCCGGTTCTGGCGCGTCCTTCCGGCGGGCATGCGTCGGCGGTGGTGGTTGTTCCGCCCTTTCGATCTGATCGCCCGGCACTGGCCTGTCCTCAAGCCACGTCGCGGGCTGGCCGTGGTGCGGATGGACGGGATCGGTGACATGGTTTTGTTCCGAAACGCCCTCGAACATTACCCCGAAGCCTTCGGGGTCGAACGCCAGGACATTACCGTCATCGGTTGCGAAAGCTGGGGCGGGCTGGCGGACGATATCTTCAGGGGCTACCGGGTGATCGCGATTAATGAACATGCCTACGCCAAAAACCCCTGGTACCGCTTTTCGATCAATCTGAAAATGCGCCGACTGACCCCGAAGACGGTCGTTTCCGATGCCTATTTCCGACGCGCCCTGATGGCCGACAGTCTGGTCTGGATGATGGCCCCGGCGAAGTCGCTGGTTTCATACCCCTATATCAACGAACCGACCCGGTCGGAATATTCATGGTATCTCAGCACCGTCGACGAAATCGTCGATACCGGACCGTACCCAACCCACGAACTTATCCGCCATGCCCGTTTTGTGTCACATTTTGCCGGGCGGGAGATCGCGGCGGAAGTTCCGAAACTGACATGGCCCGACCGGTCAGGGCCGCCGCTTGTCGATGGCCGCTATGTCGTGCTTAACCCCGGCAGTAACGAATACGGACGGCGATGGCCGCTGGAGAATTATGTTGCTCTCGCGGTGTGGGTCCGCGCCCGGGGTCTGAAGGCGGTATTCGTTGGCAAGGCCGATGAGCGCGCAGGCGGGAATACCATAGCTAAGCTGGCTGATGGCGAGACGGTTGTCGACCTGACCGGCAAAACCGGCGTGCCCGATCTTCTCGATTTGATGAAAGGAGCGGCGCTTGTTGTCACCAATGATACGGGGCCGGCGCACCTCGCTATCGGTCTGGGCGCGACGACCGTTGTCATTATCGGAGGCGGCCATTTTGGCAGTTTTGTTCCGTACCCTGAAAGTGCGACGCCGGACAACGTCAAATTTGTTTATGAGAAAATGGACTGCTATCACTGTTTCTGGCGCTGCCATAAACGCGATGACAAATTCCAGTCGTTCCCCTGTGTGGCCGCTGTCGGTATTGAAACCGTCCAGCAGGCCTGCCTTGCCGTGTTGCCAAACCCTGGCGAGACAGAATGATGGTCGACAATTCAGGCGCCCGTAAACCCTGGGGCGAAACGGTTCGTTCCTTTGCCGACCGCAAGGTCCTGGCGCTGCTGTTTCTCGGGTTTTCGGCGGGCGTGCCCATTTTGCTGATCTTCAGCACGCTGTCGGTGTGGCTGCGTGATGCCGACGTCAGCCGGGCGACTATCGGATTTTTCAGCTGGGCAGCTCTCGGTTATGCCTTCAAGTTTGTCTGGGCACCGGTTATTGACCGGGTGCCGGTTCCGGTACTGACGAACCTTTTGGGTCGCCGTCGGTCATGGCTGCTGGTGTCTCAAATCGCGATCATGCTGTCGCTCGTGTCGATGGCCCTCAATGATCCGCAGAACTCCCTGACGCTGATGGCCAGTTTCGCTGTCCTGTTGGGGTTTTCATCGGCAACACAGGATGTCGTCATTGACGCCTATCGCATTGAGGCGGCAACGGAGGAAATGCAGGGCCTGATGTCCGCCGCCTATATCGCCGGTTATCGTGTCGGAATGCTCGTCGCCGGAGCCGGAGCGCTGGAAATTGCCGGATTTTTTGAGTCCGGTTCCGGTTATGACTACCAGGCCTGGTCAAAAACCTATCTGGTTATGGCGGGCGTGATGCTGATTGGTGTGGTCACGACCTTTGTGGTGTCTGAGCCGAAAAATGCACCTGCCGACGATCAAAACCAGAAACGCCGCGACGATTATGCGCGGTTTCTTGTCGGGTTTCTGATCGCTGCCGCGGCTTTTGTTTCCGTCTTTGTCTTCACCTCCGCCCCGGCCTCAGACATGAAAGCCGCATTGATGTCCTCTTATGGAATGGCCGCAGGGTTGACGGGCTTTCTTGTCGAAACCTTCCGTCTCGCTGCTGCGGTTTTCGTGGCTGTCGCCACCGCTGCTGTTCTGATCCAGACCCACATCGTTCCCAGCCGATTGATGGCAGAAGCCTACGTCGCGCCCTTTGCCGATTTTTTTCACCGTTACGGCAGGTCGGCACTGCTGATCCTTGCCCTCATTGCGACATACCGGATCGCTGATGTGGTGATGGGGGTGATGGCGAATGTGTTTTATGTTGACCTCGGGTTTGAAAAACAGGAAATCGGCCGCATCACCAAAGGCTTTGGTTTGATCATGACCATTGTCGGCGGGTTTGTCGGCGGTGCCTTCACCATCCATTATGGCGTATTGCGTACCCTGTTTGTTGGCGCGGTGCTGGCGGCGGGTACCAATCTGCTGTTTGCCGTCCTTGCCGGCATGGGGGACGATATCAGTATGTTGATGCTGGTCATTTCTGCGGACAACCTCAGTGCCGGGATCGCTTCGGCGGCCTTCGTCGCCTACCTTTCCGGCCTGACCAATGCCGCCTTTACCGCCTCCCAATATGCGTTATTCAGTTCGATCATGCTGCTGTTGCCGAAGGTTCTCGCGGGATATTCAGGGATTGTTGTTGAGTCCGTGGGGTATGCACCGTTTTTTATCGGAACGGCGGTGCTGGGATTGCCGGTTCTGGTGCTGATTGCTCTGGTGTCGCGATACCCGGTGAAACATTAGGTGGCGACTCGAAAAATGCTGCACCTGCGAGCAAAGTCTGGTAATGCTGTCTCTGTTGGGTATAAAGGGACCAGTAATTCAGCGATAAAGGACGACATTTATGGATATTTCCAAAATTCCTGTTGGCAGTAACCCGCCTTATGACGTCAACGTAATTATCGAGATTCCCATCGGTGGTGTGCCGGTCAAGTATGAACTCGATAAGGAATCGGGGGCGATGTATGTCGACCGTTTTCTCCATACCGCGATGTACTATCCGTGCAACTACGGTTTTATTCCGCATACCCTGTCGGATGACGGCGACCCGACGGATGCCGCCGTTTTGGGGCATATTCCGGTAATCCCCGGCGTTATTATCCGTTGTCGACCGATCGGCGTGCTGATGATGGAAGATGAAAGCGGGATTGATGAAAAGATTCTCTGCGTGCCGGTAGATGAACTGCATCCCTATTA
The DNA here is from genome assembly GCA_021775105.1 of Rhodospirillales bacterium. GTDB lineage: Bacteria > Pseudomonadota > Alphaproteobacteria > Rhodospirillales > Casp-alpha2 > JAJFIJ01. The sequence goes on from JAJFIJ010000032.1 coordinate 7,673, forward strand.
CGCCGATGTCGGCTCGTACCGCGACCTTCGCCCGGTCCTGCTTGATCAGATTTCCCACTTTTTCGAACATTACAAAGATCTTGAAAGTGGCAAATGGGCCAAGATCAAGGGCTGGGGTGAAGCCGAAGAGGCCATGGACATGATCCGCAAGGGTATTGAGCGGGGAAAAGAATCCACGTAAAGACCTGGACGGCGGGAGGCGAAACCCATGTGTATTCTCGAACAGCCGAACGCCAGATGACGGCTCTTGCCGCGCGCATGGAAATTGTTACCGGTGACATCACCCGGATGAAGGTCGACGCCATCGTCAACGCCGCCAATGAAACCCTGCTCGGCGGTGGCGGCGTTGATGGCGCGATCCATTGTGCCGCCGGACCCGGCTTGCTGGCCGAATGCCGTACATTGGGCGGGTGTCCAGCAGGGCAGGCGAAGTTGACCAGTGGGTATAATCTGACTGCCCGTTACATCATTCATACCGTCGGCCCGATCTGGCAGGGCGGCGGTGAAAACGAAGAACAGCTGCTGGCCAGTTGTTATCGGCGTTCTCTTGAGATTGCTGTTGGCGCCGGTGTCAGAACCATCGCCTTCCCGGCCATCTCAACGGGCGTCTACCGGTTTCCGCCAGAGCGCGCTGCGGAAATCGCAGTTGATAGCGTCGCCCGTTTTCTTGGCCAGACAGGTTCGGTTGAAAAAGTGCTGTTCTGCTGTTTCGGCGAGCACTCGCTGACCTGCCATCAACAGGCCCTGTCGGGGCACCCTGCGATCAATCCTCAACTGTAATCTCTCCTGACCATCTGGCGACGTAGTAGGTCTTGTCGCTGGCCCACAGGCAGCGTTCGCCGGTTGGCCGGACTTCGGCATGGGTCTCGAAGCGCGTCACCTTATAGGCTTGGTCGCACCACAGATAACGGACAATGCCGCCGTCGGCGGTGGGCGTTACTTCGCCGATTCCCATGGTGCTGGCGTTAAGTCTTTTGCGGGTCCGGTCGAAGCACTGGCCGGGTCGCCCGCCCCGGCAGCCGGACCTGTCGCCGTTCCGGATTTTGACATAAGCAATCTCACCGCCCTTGACCAGAAAGCCGTCGTCATCCAGAACCTGACAATTGTCGGTTGGCGGGATTTTGCTGTGTGCGTATTCGCAGGAAAACCACAGGCCATCAAGAGGCCCGGCACTGACCGGCGTCGCCGTCAGCAAACCCGACAGGACAGGGGCCATCAGCAACAGGATTGAGGCAAGACAGCGCATTAAAAAAACATGGCTCAAACGGCATCGCCCTGCAAGGGACACGACAAAAAGCCCCTACTTGACCTCATCGCCCTGATAGGCGTGAATTTCGCAATTGACCATCATCCGACCGATCATTTCCTGAAAGAAATTGCCATGTCCGACGATGGCAACGGGGCGGGTTTCGGCGGCTGCCAGAACGGTTGTAAAGTCCCGCACCCGATCATGAAAAACCTGCTCCGGTTCGACCGGCACGTCATTCTCGTTGGTTGGCCCGTTGTGCCACCAGTGATCATCGAGATGCCCGAAACCCAGCATCGGAAAGGCCTGAGCGAGTTTTTCGGGCGGGCTGCCAACATCACAGCTGTGGGTCAGCCATTCGCGATGTGTTGGCTCAATCGTGATCGGCGCGATGCCATCGAATATCCTGAGCGCCGTCTGAATGGCGCGGGTCAGCGGCGAACTGATGACGTGGCGAATTCCAAGGTCTGCGATATCGATGCGTACCTGATCGGCCTGCGATTTGCCGAGGTCGGTCAGCGGCGCATCGAAAATCATCGGGTCCGCACCGTGATGGGGGGCGGCATTGAACTCGGACTGGCCGTGGCGGATGAGATAAATCGGCATTAAGGGTTACTTTGCCGCATTCGCGGCGAGTACCGCCAGATTGACAATATCAGATACCGCCGTTCCCATGGGAACGATCTGGGCGGGCAGGCTGAGGCCCATCAGCAGAGGTCCCAGAACCGTGCCGCCGCCAAGTTCGCCGAGCAACTGGGTGGCAATTTGCGAAGAGTGCAGGCCCGGCATAACCAGAATATTGGCCGGTTCCGACAGTCGGCAGAACGGGTAGTTGGCCATCTTGCTCGGGTTCAGGGCGACATCCACACTCATTTCACCTTCGTAT
>JAJFIJ010000311.1 GCA_021775105.1 Rhodospirillales bacterium
AATCGGTTCGGCAAAACCGGGGTAGTTCTCAACATCTGTCGTAATTGTCAGTTGCCCGCCCGGTTGCAGCCCGCGAACCAGCACAGGTTTGAGATTTGCGCGCGCTGCATAAATGGCGGCGGTATAGCCGGCAGCGCCTGACCCGATGATTAAGACCTTGGTATGATGGTGCTCAGACATGAATGGAATTCCCAATAAACGCGACAACAATGGAATCGACCGCTCCCAGTCGGTGATGGTTCCCTAACATAAGTGGAGCGGCGAATTCTCGCAAGACAAGGGAATCTACCAACCCGCCGAATAGCTTATATTATTCTGTTGGCACCAGGATGTTTGTAATATAATTTCGCAATAATATTTCGTGACAATAAAATTGCTTTGTTATCCGGACACTTTAACTGATCCGGCAGGAAAGCATATGACACAGTGAGGCATTCCACATGCAAAAGGTCAAACTTGACCGAATCGACCGCCGAATCCTTCGGGACCTGCAAAACGACGGGCGGATTTCCAATGTCGACCTGTCGAAACAGGCGGGCATTTCAGCGCCACCGTGTTTACGCCGCGTGCGGGCGCTGGAAGAAGCCGGGTATATCCGGGGCTACCATGCCGATCTCGATCCGAAAATCCTCGGTTATGAGATCACTGTATTTGCCCAGGTTGGTCTGAATTCACAGGCTGAACACGATCTTGAAGCGTTCGAGACCCTGGTTCAGGGCTGGGATCAGGTGCGCGAATGCCACATGCTTGCCGGAGAAACGGATTTTCTTCTGAAAATCGTCGCCCATGACTGGAAATCCTACGAAGAGTTCCTGACCACCAAACTGACACCCGCAGATAATGTTGCGCACGTTAAATCCGCTTTGTCATACCACGCGGCCAAACTGGAGCCGGGCGTCCCCATTGATTTGCTGGACGAGGATGACGCAAGGCACAGAGAATGATAGAAATGATACTGTACCGAGCTGCGGTTCTCCGCGGATAACGGACGTCTATCAGGGCGAGGGAGCCCGTCGCGATGATGTTTCTGTAATCGGCTTTAGGGTCTAATTCTCATGAAATTTTTGTCCATACTCGGGATTTTTATTTTGGCATTTGGATATAGCGGGAACGCCGTTGGTGCGGATCGTCATGTTGGTTATTACTATCCGTTACCCAAACAGGTCGAAATTTATAAATCCCGGGCTCAGGTCCTTCCGGAGGCCAACCAACTTCGCCGGATCGGGTTTGTCACGGCCATCACGCACGAGAATCTGAAGCGACCCTATCCGCCACAAACTGTGTTTTTTGCAAAGGGCGAGCGCTCTCAGAAATTGATCATCGTCGCCCTTGAAGGTGGCGTGCTGGATACTATTTTCCGGGTCCGGGCGTATCTGGCGTCTTTGACGGCGGTGGCGCGGACGACAGAAGCTTTTCGCGATTCTCAGGCCGAGGAGATTTTGACTTTTTTTGATCTGGTCCGGATGCTGGGATTTGAGCAAATCACAATATCCAATGGTAATGCGTTTTCTCATCAGGTTAAATTCGAATGATGGATGTAATAATCAGGCGTGGAACTTGATTGATAACGGAAAGCCTGCTCGAGTGTTTTTTCTATCATTGCGCGATACTATCTTGCATAAAACAGGAAAACTTGTGGCGTTTTGGTTGTGAAAGCGCCTACTTTACGCAGGTTGATGGAGTTGGGGCCGAGAATGATCAAGCAGATGTTGTTGAAAGTGGTTTTCTGCGCCGTCATTCTTTTCGGTGTGTCGCCCCTGTCCGCACTTTCCAATGAGGAGGCCGCCCGGAAACTGGAAGCTATGGACTGGTATTCCGAGGAATATCCGCCGTACAATTATTTGGGAAAAGACGGCATAGCGACGGGAATGGCCGTTGATATCCTGATTGCAGCGCTGAAAAAGATCGGCGCAAATATTTCCCCTGAAGCTTTTAAAATTGTTCCCTGGAATGAAAGCTACAAACGGGTTCAGCGCAACCCGGGAACTGTGCTGTTCAGCATGACCTATACACCTGAACGCGAGAGGATGATGAAGTTTGTCGGCCCATCCATTCCGGTTCGAATATCGGTTATTGTTCCCAGGGCAAAAAATCTCAAAGTGAACAGCATTGCAGACTTGAGCGCGCTCAGAATTGGCGTTGTTCGTGATGATGTTGGCGATCAGCTGATCCGGAAATTCGCGCTGAGTGACGATGCCATTGCCAAAAAAGACTCGCTCAGGCAGTTGTCCTATTATTTCGCCCGTGGCCGGGTTGACGCAATTGCCTACGCTTCCCAGGTATTCTCACATTATATCAAAAGTGCAGGAGAAGACCCCGGCCAGTATGAGGAAGCCTACGTTCTGAAGGAGGGGCATCTCGGTTATGCCTTCCATCATTCGACACCGCCTGAAGTTCTTGCCCCGTTACAAAAGGCAATCAATGATCTTCGAGCAGACGGTACAATCGACCGGATTATAGCTGGCTACAGTAACTGATCGTCAGGCCGCCAGCTTGAGATCCAGCCTCGACCATACATCCACCAGCGCCTTGACCAGTTGATCCATCAACTCATTGTTATGCAGGGGCGTCGGCGTAATTCTGAGCCGCTCGGTACCTCTTGGAACGGTTGGGAAGTTGATCGGCTGGATGTAAATATTGTGATCTTCC
>JAJFIJ010000312.1 GCA_021775105.1 Rhodospirillales bacterium
CGGAGCCTCACCCCGCTCCGTTTGCCAACGACAACCGGGAGCTTCGCCATGCTGCCTGATCCCGAAATGTGCGTCTTTTTCACAAAACCCCCATTTACCCCCATAAAACCCCATCATTTTGCACGAGCGGCTCAGAACCCGAAAAAAAGCCCGGAATTCCGCTGGTTTTCAGAAACGGGACCGGAAAAAACCCCCATAATATGGGGGAAAACGGAGCAAAACCCCCATATTCAGGGAAAATTATGGGGGTCACGCGGAAGGCAAAACCAAAACCGGAACATAATCTGGCCGCAATACACACAGAACCTGCCGACAGTTCAACAACCGCAGAGCAGAAAAGATATTCAGAATGGCAAACGTGCAAGCCCCCCGGAATAACCGAGCGGGCATCCATCGTAACAGCCTCGATGGGCGGCAGTCACGAGATATATATACTAAAATAGGAAAAAAGTCAAGAATTTTCAGGAAATTTAAGTTAACAAATGTAGCCCCGGTAGTGATTTACATCAAAGCGTGGTATGTCCGTGGGGAGTATAAGGCCAATATCCAATAAGTAGAACTTCCGAAAATGGAAGCGAGAATGTTTGGAGGGAAGTGAATGACTGTTGAAAGCGCCGGGACGGCGCTGGATCGGGGACTCTTTTGAGAAAGCCGATCCCCCTGATTTTGATCCGGCATGGCCGGACGGCATGGAATCGTGAAATGCGGTTTCAGGGGCGCGCGGATGTTGCCCTGAGCGATGCAGGCCGCGCCGAAGTTCGGTCATGGCAATTGCCATCCGAATTCAAATCCTTTGATCTGGTTTCCAGTCCCCTGACCCGCGCCGTTGAAACAGCACGTCTTCTGGGTCCTGAGTCTTCTGTAATCCCCGAGCTTGCAGAAATGTCCTGGGGGGCATGGGAAGGGATGAGACTGGATGAGCTAGGTCTGGATATGTGGACCCTGAAATCTCGCCAGTACGCCGAGGGGCTGGATTTTCATGGTCCCGATGGAGAAAGCCCGCGAGACGTTCAATGCCGGATTTTGCCGTGGCTGAACTCGCTTTCCAGTCCGACTGTCGCTGTGTGTCACAACTGGGTAATCCTCGCCCTCTACAGTCTGGCGACGGGCTGGGATATGAAGACGGCACCAACCGATAGGCTTCAACGCGCAACCTTTCACGAATTTCGGGTGCTGTCGGGTGAGATGGAAATTGTTCGCCTGAACGTGCCCCTGAATACGACGCAAAAGAGGGTGGCGGCATGAACTATATATCTCGCCGTCCCCCGGCCATTCACCATTACAAGATCAACCCTGAACAGAATACCTTCCGCAGCCTCGTCGTTGATTTGACGCATCGCTGCAATATGACCTGCGCCAATTGTTACATCCCCAACCGCGATCATGCGGATATGGATGTGGATAAACTCTATGACGTTCTCGCCCGGCTGCCGAAACGCACCTATATCCGACTGATCGGTGCCGAACCGACTATGCGGGGTGACCTGTCCGATATTATCCGGAACGTGATCAAGCTCGGTCACAAACCCAGTCTCAATACCAACGGTCTCAAGTTGGCGCACTTTGATTACTGTCAGGAACTCAAGGATGCTGGCCTGACTATGGTCTGCATTTCCATGAACGGTGCGGATGACGATGACGTTTACAAAATTCTCGATAATGGCAAATACGCCAACCTGAAAACACGCGCCCTGACCAACTGCCTGAAACTCGGTTTTCATATCAACACCGGCACAATTATTGCCAGAGATGTCAACGAGCATATCGTTGGTCGTCAGGTCGATCTGGTTACCACCTGTGCCCAATCAGCAAACGTCGATTTCCGAACCCATGTGCCGTGGCGACGCGTGCCGCTGGTTGTCCGGTTCAAAACGGTCGGCGCCATCGGGCGGCATATGACGGCGGAACGGGAGTATTCCAAACAAGAGCTTGGCGAAATCATTGGTAAGGAACTGAACCTCGATCCCGCCGTGGTTCTAGGGCGGCCCATCGCTGGTGGCACCAATACCGTGATCGATACGACCATTCGCAGCAGTTCAGCAATCTTCCCGCATGAAACGAAGGCAGGAACAATCTTGATCCGTCTCGTCGACTGGTCTGTTGACGGCGCGGGGGTGGTCGATCCCGACAGTGTTGAGCGGGGACGGGTGACGGCAGACTGGAAGATTGCGCCGTTTTATGAGGATGTGAAACTGAACGAGTTCGGGTATTGATGATGGCTCTTAAACAGCAAAAATTAACAGGCGAAAAAAATATCAGTCAGGAAAATGCCCTATCTGACTCGAATGAACCACGTACCGGAACAGTGCAAATACGCTTGGCGGAAACACCGGAAGATATTCTTGCTGCTTTGATGCTTGGCCACGACGCGCTCAAAGAAACACCCTTTCATAAACGGTTTCCCTATACTTTTGATGCCGAAAAACGCACAGAGGTGTGGGTAAGCCGGATGGAAGAACGTCCGGGGCAATACGGCATACTGATAGCCGATTTGAGCGGCGTGACAATCGGCACACTGTTTGTCCAGATTGGCAGTCATCTTCATCTTGACGTTCCCGTGGCACAGGTGGTTTCGCTATTCGTGTTGCCTGAGAACAGGAGCGGGTTAGCAGCCACCAAACTTGTGCGTGCATGTGAAAAATGGGTGCGCGACAAGGGTGCTGTTTCGATGGCGATCAATGTCACATCGGGCGTTCGTATGGAAACGACAGACCGGTTTTTACGCCGGATGAAATATCGTCAAACCGGGGGAAACTACGAAATAATTTTGAATGCTGGCGGTATCGATGATGCGGTCGAACGGTCGTATGAAAAGACCGGAAGAGACGAAGCCTGAAAAGGTGGGCGCATGCAGACGACGGACCGGGCGCTCCGAAAGATGGAATTTACGCAGGTTGGGGGGAATTATGAGAGGGTGTTGGCAACGAGTGGGCGAGATTGAGGAAAAATTCAATGAAGAAATTTAGAATCAAGCAAATCGTCGGTGTCGGCATTATCCTGATTTTGATGGGATCAATCGCTCACATAGCAATTCCTGAGGAGGGACGCTCCAAACAATTGGCTTTCGAAAACGCGGTAGGGAAATTGATTATGGATACCGTTATCATTCGTCAACAGTCTTTGAGTGTATTTGAACTATTTGATGGGCCATGGGACACGGTTTGCCGGGTCGGTAGTTATTCAAACTCCGATTTCGAACGGCGCTTCCCTTCGTTGGAAAACAGATGGGAGCTTGGGTCGGGCGAGGAGTATTGGGGGTTAGCTTATATCAACCAGACCAAGCTGGTTTCGATCAGGCTCGAAACTCATAAAATCCGGTTCGGTGATATACGCGTCCCGGAGAATACGATCTTAAAATCCGCCCACCGTGACGTTGGAACAATTAAATGCTGGGACAGAAAAATTGCGCAGCAAATCAATCTCAGATTTGTGCGCAAGGTTGGAAAATACGATTTTAATCACATTATTTCGCTTAAAGGGGACAAGTAATGGGATTGCTTGATGAGTTATTAAGTAAAGTTAATAAATCTGCACAAAGTTATGCCAGAGACATCTTAGCTGATGATGTAAATGCTGGACGAACTGCTGCTGAAAATCAAGGGATTGAAGGCATTGGGGAGGACGACAAAGTTGATGCATTTAGGCATGCCTTTACCGCTGCCAAATATGCAAGACAGTACACCGGTTATTTTACTGCTTTGGCGGGTAATGCTTATGAAAGCCTAGCGTCAAAAAACGTCAATGCGTCGTTTATGGACAATTATAACAATCAGGTAGGGATTGATATTCAGTCGGAACTTTCTAAAGCCTTGGGGAGAGCACCGACTGATGAGGAATTGGAAACAGAAATTGGCAAGGCGGTCAATGCAGGGCGGACTGTAAATAGTATCGAAGAAGCAGAACACTTTAGTGTAATTGCGGGTACTTCGACGCCAAGAGAAGACGAAAGGGCAGAGTTAGCGCGAGCTCTAGATCAGGAAATTGCCGGTTTTCTAGGAAACAGTACTCCAAGAGAAGATGAGAGAAAGGACGTGGACGAAAAGTTTTCTATAAACGAGCGAGAAATACATAAATCACTAAGTTTAGAAAATTTTTCGTTGGCTCCAATAGGGCTCGAGCCCATTAGCCTTGATCTCGATCTTGATTTCGAGAATATGCAAAGTGAGGTTTTAAGTTCGACAATCGTTTCGACGACTTACACTGCGGGCTCTGAAGCAGGTTTCGGTGCCCATGATGCAGGAAGGTACTCAGGGTATGACCCCGAGCAGTCTGCAAAATTCGGCGTCCCTTCGGATATTAACGGTAACAAGCTCAATAAGTTGGGATTTGAAATTGACAAATTCCTGAAGTCATTGTTTGGAATTGGTGATGCACCTGACGACCCAGATGCTGGCGATTCTGGGATGGGTAACGAGCCTTCAGCCGGGACACCGTCCACAACTGGTGGATTTGATCCTGATGATGATGGTGATGGTCCTGATAGTGCTGCGGCCAAACCAATCGTCCTCGATCTGGATGGCGATGGGGTGGAACTGATTAATCTTCAAGATTCGACGGCCTTCTACGACATCAATGACGATGGTTTCAGAACCAAAATGGCGTGGGCAGCAGCGGACGACGGTTTTTTGGCTTACGACCTTGATCCGCAAGGCGATATCTCAAAAGGAGCCGAGATCAGTTTTACCTCCTATGTCGAGGGGGCGGAGACCGATCTTGAAGGGTTAGTGTTTTTTGATGACAACATTTTGGGTGGCGATGGGATTTTTGACGCAAACGACAGCGAATGGTCCAAATTTGGCGTTTGGCAGGACTTGGATCAGGACGGCGAAACTGATGACGGCGAATTCAAGGCGCTGGCTGATTGGAATATCACGTCTATTGATTTGACATCTGACAATGTGACAACCGTACTCAACTCCAATCTGGTTTTTGGTACAGGTCAGTATGCAGTTTCCGGCGGGGGCACAGGGAATTTTGCGGACGTGGCGCTTGCGACTTCTCATGTTGGTTTCAGAACTAATGCTGACGGTAGTTTTGAACTTCAGGCGGAAGACGGAACTGGCATTTACATGGATGGTCAATTTAGCGATCTGAATGTGGACCTGGGTGAGCTTGGTTACTTGATGAGTTATGGCTTTGATGGTGCCGATATTCTGAGCGCCGGTAAAGCTATTGACGTGCTACTGGATGGCGGTGATGGGGCCGATACACTTACTGGCGGTGTAGGCGATGACTGGTTGCTGGGTGGCGCAGGTATTGACCAACTGGACGCCGGAGATGGTGATGATGTTCTTATCGTTGACGCCGATGATCTTGTTTCTGGATTTGTATCGGGAGGTGCTGGATATGACATCGCATTTTTCGAAACGGACTTCAATGTGCCGAACAGTATTTCCCTTGATCTCAAAACGTTCGGGTTTGAGGCAGTGTTCTCTGGTGGAGGAGATGATACTCTAACCTCTTCCTTTGTTTCTACGGACTTAACGGAAACTCAGAGTATCGACACTTACTTGGACGGGCGCGCAGGTGACGATACTCTGACAGGCGGGGATGGAGCGGATTGGTTAATCGGAGGCGCTGGTGCCGACAAACTCAGTGGGGGAGCTGGGAATGACGCCCTGTTTATTGATTCCAATGATATCGCAACCGATATTTCAGGAGGCGATGGTGACGACACCGTTATCATCCAAGGTGCCGTCGGCGTAACACTTGATATGACCGCGCGTAGTATCGAGCACGCCTTTGGCGGGAGTGGAGATGACGTGTTCAGTGCGACATCTTCAACCAGTGTAATTCTCGATGGTGGCGGGGGTAATGATACGCTGACTGGCGGTTCTGGTAACGATACACTATCAGGCGGTATTGGTATTGACCGTCTAACAGGTGGTCAGGGAGACGACGTTTACTATTTTGGCAAGGGTTACGCGAACGATACGATCAACAATACTGATTCCGGTTACTCTACGGCCACCGATATTGTTTATTTGACTAACTATATTGGCCGCTTCGATACCAAATTCACCCGTGCAGGCGACGACCTCAAGCTGACCCTTTCCGGCTCCACCAGCGACGACACGCTAACCATCGAAGACTGGTTTACGGATTCAACAAAGCGCGTAGATTATTTCTTCTATTCCGATCTTGAGAATGCGTACGCCTTTGTCGGTGACGATAACGCAACCTATTATACGGCGCAGACCGACGACAACTACGCCTTCTGGGGATTGGGCGGCAACGACACACTGACTGGTGCAGGCGGTCATGATATTCTGGTCGGTGGTGCGGGAAGTGATGTTCTTGACGGTGGAACGGACGGTTCCGACACCGCCTCCTACGAAGGTTCCTCCGCTGGCGTCACGGTCAACCTGCTGGCCGACACCGCATCCGGCGGGGACGCGACCGGTGATACGCTGGATAATATCGAGAACATTTACGGCACGGCTTATGCCGATATCCTGACCGGCGATGCGAACGACAACATCCTGACGGGGAACGAAGGTAACGATACGCTCACGGGCG
>JAJFIJ010000313.1 GCA_021775105.1 Rhodospirillales bacterium
AAGTACAGCAAAACCGTGACCCGTCATGTCTGGCAGGACGCCCGGGACCGAACCGACGCTCACCGCCTGACCGACTGGGGCAAGGCCATCTATAAGCGAAGGAAAGAAACCGTCGAGCGTTCCTTCGCCGACGCCAAACAATTGCACGGCCATCGCTATGCCCGCTTTCGGGGGATCACTGCCGTCACCTGCCAGTGCCTACTCGCCGCCGCCGCCCAGAATATGAAAAAAATCGCTCTCGCAATGGCTCCCGTTACGCTCAAGACCGGTTGAGCCGCGACAACCGCTATCGGTCAAATTCCAAATAGCCCCATTTTACATCAAAACAAAACCCCGCCATAAAAATGACGGGGTTTGTCAACGGTCTGAGCGGCCCTGACGAGCCGCTTTTTCCTGATCTGTTTGACCTGATTCCTAGTAACGATAGGCTTCCGGTTTGTACGGGCCATCAACGGAAACACCGATGTAATCGGCCTGTTCCTGGCTCATTCTGGTCAGCGTGGCACCCAGTTTTTCAAGATGCAGGGCGGCGACTTTTTCATCGAGATGTTTGGGCAGGACATAGACCTTGTTTTCATAAGCCTGGGCGTTGGTCCAGAGCTCGATCTGCGCCAATACCTGGTTGGTGAACGACGCGGACATCACGAAACTCGGGTGGCCGGTGGCGCAACCGAGGTTAACCAAACGTCCTTCGGCCAGCACGATCAGGCGTTTACCATCAGGGAAAACAACTTCGTCGACCTGCGGTTTGATGTTGTCCCAGGTGTAGTTGCGCAACGCACCGATCTGGATTTCCGAATCGAAGTGACCGATGTTGCAGACAATCGCCCGATCTTTCATATCGCGCATGTGATCTAGCGTAATGATGTCGATATTGCCGGTCGTGGTGACAAAGATGTCTCCACGGGTAGCCGCAGCTTCCATGGTGACGACCTCAAATCCTTCCATGCAGGCCTGCAAGGCACAGATCGGGTCGGCTTCGGTAACCAGCACCCGGCAACCGGCGTGGCGCAATGATTCGGCGGATCCCTTGCCAACATCACCAAACCCGCCGACAACCGCAACCTTGCCTGCCATCATCACATCGGTAGCGCGACGGATGGCATCGACCAGACTTTCCCGGCAGCCGTATTTGTTGTCGAACTTGGACTTGGTGACCGAGTCGTTGACGTTGATCGCGGGAACCATCAGCGTTCCGGCTTTTTCCATTTCGTGAAGCCGGTGAACGCCGGTTGTCGTTTCTTCCGACAGGCCTTTGACGTCCTTCATGAGTTCCGGAAATTTTTCATGCATCATCAGAGTCAGATCGCCACCATCATCAAGGATCATGTTGGGCGTCCAGCCGTCCGGGCCTTCAATGGTTTTCTCGATGCACCAGCCGGCTTCCTCTTCTGTTTCGCCTTTCCAGGCAAAGACCGGAACATCGGTGGCGGCGATCGCGGCAGCTGCCTGATCCTGGGTCGAGAAAATGTTACAACTTGACCAGCGAACTTCAGCGCCAAGGGCCGTCAGGGTTTCGATCAATACGGCGGTCTGGATCGTCATGTGCAGGCAACCTGCAATACGCGCGCCCTTAAGGGGTTGCGTGGCGCCAAATTCTTCACGCAGGGACATCAGTCCCGGCATTTCCGTTTCGGCAATATTGATTTCCTTGCGGCCCCATGCGGCCAGTTCCATGTCGGCGACTTTACAATCATCGAAGGGCATTTCGACGGCTCCTGAAAAATGTCTGAAGATGTGTTCGGTTACATAAGAATTCTGTCGGCGGGGTTTACCAGCCTCTGCCCGGTGGAGCAAGGGTTTGCATGTTGGCAAAAAAATGCAGGGCCATTCGCGAATGGCCCTGCATCAGGATAATCATGAATTGACCCGTTCGGCGGGGTTCACATTATTGCATCAGGCGGCGGCCTCGCGGCAAAGCGTGCTGATTCCTTCGATGGCACGGTCAATATCTTCGCCGTCTGTAAAATACCCGGGGGAAAAACGCACAGTGCCGTTGATCGGGACAGTGCCCTCATCTTCATGTGCGTCAGGTGCACAATGCAGGCCCGGACGCACGCAGACTTCGAAATCGGCATCCAGCATTGCCCCGACCTGATCGGCGGGCAACCCGCGTAAGCTGATCGACAGAGTTGCCACACGGGGTTGGTCATTGCCAATGGGGCCATGGACCGTGACGCCACCGGTCGCGCGAAAAGCGCTGGCCAGACGGTTGATATGAGTGACTTCGACGCGATGTATCTCCGCCAGCGCCGTGCGACAGGCTTCCTTGTGGGAAAGTTTGTTCATGGTCTCGCCTGCCAGATCACGACCCATTTCGGCAAACCATTTCTGCGCCGCATTCAGTCCGGCGATGCCCGGAAGATTGAGTGTCCCGGCTTCCAGGTGATAGGGATAAACATCGGGCTGGAACGGGGAGATTGAGTCAACGCCGGTTCCGCCAACGCGCAAGGCCCTGATATTGATACCTTCACCGACGATCATGCCGCCGATACCCATGGGGCCGAAAAGGCCTTTATGACCGGTAAACACCAGCACATCGATTCCCAACCGGTCCATATCGATGTCCAGCACACCAGCCGTCTGGCAGGTATCGACAATTAGTATGGCATCCGATTTTCTGACAATGTTGCCAATTCTTTCGATATCCTGCACCGAACCAAAGACGTTGGACGCATGATTGACGACGACGACACGCGTATTTTCGCGCAAGGCATCTTCAATGTCCTCGGGGTCTATGTAGCCATAAGCATCGCGGCCAATGCGTGAAACCGAAACATTGTGATCGCGCTCCAGGTGATTTGCCGGGCGCAGGACCGAATTGTGCTCAAGGCGAGTAATGATCATATGATCGCCGGGTTCAATCAGTCCGGTAATTGCTGTGTTCAGCGAATCTGTCGCGTTCTGGGTAAAAACGACACGATGCGGGTCGCCGTTGAAGCCGAAAAATTCGGCCAGCAGGTGGCGCGTCTGGGTCACCATCATTTCGGCCTCAACGCCCATTTGATGTCCAGCCCGACCGGGGCTAACGCCACAATCCCTGAAAAAACGGTCCATGAATTCATATACGGATTCAGGTTTGGGCCATGTCGTTGCTGCGTTGTCGAGATAGTAGTTGTCTTTCATGTGCCCCGGTTCCCTTTGCATTTTGCCATTCAGTGTGAGGACTGATTTATCGCAACAAGAATACCGGGGAACGTGGAAAGGCGTGTCCTAAATTAGCCATTAAATTTAAAAAATATAAAAATTAATTCTAATAATTAAGATAAAAGTAGTACATTTTATTATTCAGTCAGATATTTGAGAAATTTATCAGAAGCCTGCTGACACAACTTGCTGGCCCGGTCGCGGTGATCAGCGCCACGAACCAGCAGCATCCGGACAATCGCTTTCCGTCCCAGTCTGGCGTTCAGGCGTTTAATCACCTCAATGCTGACATTCGCAAGGTCGGTATCTGTCAGGCTGTTTTTGCGATCCTGAAATTTGCCAAACTGGATATTGAGGGCATCAAGAACAATGGGTTTGATCCGGCAAACACTTGAGAGGTCCTGAGGGTTGGCAAGAACAAGGATCGGCAGGACCTGGCCGTAATTTTTCTTTGGAGTGCCAGAAATGCGAGGCAGGATGACGCGGCCCAGAACAATCGCTGGCGGCATCTCCGGTGCCTGATCCTTGATCTCCGGCTTTTTCAACGTCGGGACTTCGGTGTCCGGCTCGGTGTCGACCGGTTTTTCTGTGTCTTCGGGGTCTTTCGAGGCTTCAGGAGATTCCGCCTGCTCGATCGGCGGGTTTGGCTGCCCATCGCCTCCAAATCCCAAAGCGCGTGTCAGTTTGCCGTCGGTATAAATATTGATGATGATGCCAAGGATCACGATCAGCACAATAAATGTCCCGCCGCCGGCTATTATCGCTATTTTCGGGTCATTGATCAGGCGGTAGGTGTTTGCGGACAGGAGGGTGCCAAAGGTCGTGGTGCGCCGGTTTTTTCGGTGTTTTTTTTGCTTATTGGCAAGATAATCCTGCGCTTTCTGTATGCGTGTGATCTTGATCTGGCGTAACTGATCGATTACCGCCTGCGACAGCCCGTCGATATCACCTGAGCCACCGAACCTGACGACAAGACTGTCGAGCTGGTGGGTCAGACGCGCGACTTCCAGTTGGTCCTGCTTGCGGGTGAAGAGCTGGCTGATGATGACGAGCACACATTCACGAATCGCCGCCGCCGTGCGCGCCTGACCAACCAGCGTAATCAACCCGCTCGGGCTTTCAAACACCTGCTCCCAGTCCGTGACCCCGTCAGGTGTTTGGGGGAACGCTGTTTTTGTATTCTCAGCCAAAAATGCAACATCCGGTAAATCAAAACTACAGGTAGAATACCATAAAGAACGCCGCCATTAATGAAAGTGCGCCAGATCACACCCTGAAATTGTTGTCTGCCTGGCGGCCCTTTTTTTGATCAATCGGCAATATACGGACAAAGTGGGCGTGCACCGTTGCCATCGGGGTGGCAATATACAAAACATAACGCCAGCGCCCATCAGGACCAAACAGGACATGCGCGATATTTACGAAGTTTTTGCCATAAAATATGCAACTCACAAGCGGACGTCTGAACTGAATTTTATGGACCCGCCGGACATACACGATGGCCCCATGCCAACCGACTACTTCATCTGGCTGGCCCGCTCGGAGCAACATACCTTTGTTATCGATACCGGGTTCAATGCTGAAACGGCTGATGCCCGAGGACGTGAACTGATCCGCTGTCCGACAGCAGGACTGGCGTTGCTGGATGTCGACGCGAAAGATGTTAACGACGTTATTATTACCCATCTGCATTACGACCATGTCGGAAATTTTGACCTGTTTCCGAATACCCGATTTCATTTGCAGGATAGTGAAATGGCTTTTGCGACAGGTCGCTATATGCGCCACAAACCGTTTCGGGCACCGATGGATGTCGAACATGTTGTTGGCATGGTTCGTCAGGTTTATGCCGAGCGCGTGGTTTTTCATGATGGTGACGCAGACCTGGCGTCGGGTCTCAGCGTTCATCATATTGGCGGGCATACGGCGGGGTTGCAGGTGGTCAGGGTCAATACACGCCGTGGCTGGCTGGTTCTGGCGTCGGATGCCAGCCATCTTTATGCCAATATGGAACGTGGCAATCCTTATCCCATCATCTTTCGCGAGGACCAGATGCTGGAAGGATGGCAGACGCTCCGCAGGCTGGCCGACAGTGAGGCACATATTATCCCCGGCCATGATCCCAAGGTTATGGATTTATATCCCGCCCCGTCAGACGATTTGCGCGGGATTATCGTCCGGCTTGATTGAATTGATATCAGGAGAGTGACCCGTTATGGCAGATAAGGTATTTATCAAAGCCCAGGACCTGCTGGATGATTCGTTCCGGCTGGCCCGCAAAATTTATGAAGACGGGTTTCGTCCCGATTATATCGTCGGCATCTGGCGCGGCGGCACGCCGGTCGGCATTGCCATTCAGGAAGCGCTGGACCATCTCGGGGTGAAAACGGATCACATTTCAATCCGCACGTCTTCTTATGACGGCATTGAAGATCAGCGCGATGAAGTTCGCGTACACGGGCTGAATTATATTGTCGACAATGTGAATGCCGAAGACTCACTGCTGATTATCGACGATGTTTTTGATACGGGTCGTTCGATTCAGGCGGTGATCGACAAAATTTTCCGCGATTCCCGGCGCAATACACCGGAAACCATCCGTGTTGCCACCGTCTATTTCAAGCCATCGAAGCGCAAGGTTGAGTGCCTGCCGGATTATTTTATCCACGAAACCGAGGACTGGCTGGTCTTCCCGCACGAATTGCAAGGTCTGACCGAGGCAGAAATTATCGAACACAAGCCGGTAGCGGCACTGGCGCGGGTAAACATGCAAAAGGCTCAGGATTCCACCTGATACAGAATAGAGCAAATCCCGAGCAAACAATTCGGTTTGCGCCGACGAATTTGCGTCAGCATAAAGAGATGGAGCAAATCCCGAGCAAACAATTCGGTTTGCGACGACGAATTTGCGTCAGAATAATATACTTTAAACAGAAACGTTATCGATCAGGCGCGTGCTGCCCAACCAGGCTGCGGCGAGCACGCGGGCCGGGCGTGAAGCATCATTGACCGGCTCCAGTGTTTCCGCATCGCGCACGGCAACATAGTCGACGGCACCAAAACCGGCCTTGGTCAGCTCAGCTTCGGCCCATGGCCGCTGAGCCGCCGGATGCTGGCCGCCTCTGACGTTTTCAGCAATCTCCGAAATGATCCGGTAAAGCGCCGGTGCGACGGCTCGCTCTTCAGGATTGAGATAGTTGTTGCGTGACGACATCGCCAGACCATCCCCTTCACGAACCGTCGCCGCGCCAATAATCTCGACCGGAATATCCAGATCGCGGGCCATAGACTTGATCACACAGAGTTGCTGGTAATCCTTTTCACCGAAGATTGCGACATCAGGCAGGGCTTGCAGCAGCAGCTTGGCGACCACCGTCGCGACGCCACTGAAAAAATGCGGACGAAACTCGCCTTCCAGCACCTGACTGATACCTTGCACCTCGATTTTTGTCGAATGCCCGTCCGGATAAATTTCGGCGACGTTGGGGGCAAATATCAGGTCTGCGCCAGAGCTTTCAAATTTCGAAAGATCTCCGGTTTCATCTCGCGGATAAGTGGCGAAATCCTCATGCGGAGCAAATTGGCTGGGATTGACAAACAGGCTTGCCACGGTTTTGTCCGCGTGATTGTTGGACTTTGCAATCAGCGACAGATGACCGTCATGAAGCCCGCCCATGGTTGGCACCAGACCAACGCTCTGCCCCGCTTTATGCCAGTTCTGCACGCAGGTGCGCAGATCCCTGATGGTGCGTACAATTTCCATAGGTTAACTCGCGACTTTGACGTTCTGTTCCAGTGGATAGACATGCGCCATTTCCGGAAACCGGCGGGACTGGACGTCTGTGTTATAATTGCGCGCTGCCTGTTCGACGGCGTTGCCAATATCGCCATAGCGTTTGACAAATTTCGGCGTGAAGTCACTGAACATGCCAAGCATGTCATCAACCACCAGAATCTGCCCGTCGCAGGCAGGTGAGGCACCAATGCCGATGGTGGGAATATGCAGGGTGCCGGTAATTTCGCGGGCCAGAATTTCAACCGTGCCTTCAATGACAACGGCAAATGCACCGGCATCGGCAACC
This sequence comes from Rhodospirillales bacterium, assembly GCA_021775105.1. GTDB lineage: Bacteria > Pseudomonadota > Alphaproteobacteria > Rhodospirillales > Casp-alpha2 > JAJFIJ01. The sequence continues at coordinate 7,230 of JAJFIJ010000313.1, forward strand.
GCCCAGGCGTCATCAATGATTGCCTGATAGGCTTCATCGTCACGGCCCTGAATCCTGTAACCACCGGCTTTGGTGACCTTTTGGGGCAGCAGACCAATATGGCCGAGAACCGGAATGCCCGCCTTGACGATCGCTTCGATCTGCGCCGCCATGGCCGTTCCGCCTTCGAGCTTAACCCCCTGGGCACCGGTTTCTTCAATCACCCGGCGGGCCGAACGAACGGCCTGTTCGGGGCTGTCTTCGTAACTGCCGGCGGGCAGGTCAATAATCACACAGGCGTGCTTCGATCCACGCATTACGGCTTGTCCGTGGGCGATCATGGTGTCGAGCGTGATGCCGACGGTTGAGTCCATGCCATAAATCACCATCGCGAGTGAGTCACCGACCAGCAACATATCCACATGATCATCCAGGCGCTGGGCCATAGGCGTGGTGTAAGCGGTCAGGGCGACAATCGGCGTCGCGTTTTTCCGCGACCCCAGGTCAGTCGCAGAAATCCGGGGATTAAGATTGGTAATCTGCTCGGTCATCAACTTCCTCCAGCACCAATTTCGTCACGCCAAATCATATTGCAGCGCACAATAGCCCAATTTGCTGCGCTGCACAATAAAAGATGCTCTAGAATTTGTAGAGCATCGTGCAATTTAATGTGGTTGAATTTGACGGGGGCCACTGTTACCACAATTGCATTATGCTTGATCCCAAAACCGTTTTGGCCCAACGTGATCAGGTGGGTGTCTGCCCGGCACAAGAGATCAATAAACTGATCGCCGACGGAGTCGTTCAGGCAGGCGTCAGAATTTCGGAAGATCAAATTCAACCCGCCAGCCTCGATTTGCGTCTGGGTTCAAGGGCTTATCGGGTACGGGCCAGTTTTCTGCCCGGAACCGGTATGCGGGTGATGGATAAAATTATTTCTTTAGGCATGCATGAAATTGACCTGTCCCAGGGTGCCGTCCTTGAAAAAGAATGCGTTTACATCGTTCCGCTTGAAGAAGCGCTTGATTTGCCAAAGACGATGTCCGGATTTGCCAATCCGAAAAGCTCTACAGGCCGTCTTGATATCTTCACCCGCTTGATCACCGATGGTGCAGATGACAACCCCTCAGAGTTCGACAGGGTTCGCGTCGGTTATAAAGGGCCGTTGTATGCGGAAATAAGTCCGCGCGCGTTTTCGGTCAAAATCACATCGGGGGCGAGATTGAACCAGCTCAGGTTCCGTTATGGCAATTCGTCATCTTCAGATATGGCCATGCGCAATCTGAATGAAACCGTCGGCCTGACGGATGGTGACATGCGCGATCATGATATCGTTGGTGGTGTGCCTTTCAGTGTTGATCTTTCAGGCGAAAACAGTGATGGGCTTGTCGGCTATCGGGCGAAGCGCCATACAGGTGTGATTGATCTGGCGAAGATTGCTCACTATGACTGGCGCGATTTCTGGGAGCCGCTTTATGTTCGGGACCGGGAAGGGCTGGTTTTGAATCCCGGCGATTTTTATATCCTGGCATCAAAAGAGGCGGTTCGCGTTCCTCTTGATCACGCCGCCGAAATGGCTGCTTATGATACGCTCGTCGGCGAATTCAGGGTCCATTACGCCGGGTTTTTTGATCCCGGATTTGGTGTTTTTGATGATGGACGGGTCGGCACGCGGGCGGTTCTCGAAGTGCGCAGCCATGATGTACCATTTTTGATTGAGGACGGGCAGATTGTCGGTCGACTGGTCTACGAACGCCTGACGGAAATTCCTGACAGGGTCTACGGCACAGATATGGGATCAAATTACGCCAACCAAACGCTGACACTGGCGAAACAGTTCAAAACGTCCGATTCCAGCGCGTAGATATCACCGGCCCTAGTTTATCCGTTCGTCTTCTCCAAGTATTATTCACCATTTTTCAGCGACGGACTGAATGGTATCAGGCTGAGGATTTCGAACAACAGCTGGGCACCGTTCTGGGCGGTATTGGTGGTGGTATCGTACTGGGGCGCGACTTCGACGACGTCGCCGCCGATAAAATTGCCGCCTTTCATGCCACGGATAATGGCCATCGCTTCACGCATGGTCAGGCCGCCCGCTTCGGGGGTGCCGGTTCCCGGCGCAAACACGGGATCAAGTCCGTCAACATCGAAGGAAAAATAGGTCGGGCCGGTCCCAATAACCTCACGCGCCTTCCGGATGATATCGGCAATGCCGTCGCTGGCGATGTCCCTGGCATGAATGACGGTCATCCCGGAGTCTCTGGAGAACTCCCAGATATATTCAGCCGATCCGCGAATGCCGATCTGAACAGTCCGTTCCGGATCGAGAACACCATCCAGCACGGCATTGCGAAACGGCCCGCCATGATGAAATTTCTCACCCTCAAAGCTGCCGCTGGTATCACAGTGGGCGTCGATGTGAACCAGACCCACCGGATCCTTTTTACCAAGCGCTTTCAGGATTGGATGGGTTACGGAATGATCGCCGCCAGCACCGACAGGGATTACGCCGGCCTCAGCCATATGACCGACAAACGCCTCAATATCTTCCAGACTCTGATGCAGGCTGTAGCGGCTTCGAAACGGCACGTCGCCAATATCCGCGACGTTCAATTCATGAAGTGGGGCACATTTCTGGACTTCATTGTAGGGACCGATGCGCTCAATGGATCGCAATGCCCGCGGACCAAACCGCGCGCCGGTCCGGTTGGTCACGCCCAAATCCATCGGCATTCCGTACAGGGCGACCTGCAGGTCGCCGAAATCAGGATTGTCTCCATCAATTTCCAGGACGGGCGCATCCAGCAATGTCGGGATACCGGCATAAGGGGACGGGCGCCGGCCTTCTTTCGAGAATATTTTATCAGCAATTTTTTTGTATTCCGGATCATAAATCTCGTTGCCCGCGACATCTTCAAATTTTTCTTTCAATGCCGCCAGCTTTTCAGGTGTCCAGGTCATTCCAGCGTTCCCCGTGTCCAAACAACTTTTTTCTAATCATCTTTTCCGCGCCGTGCCCGCCAGCGGGCGCGGAACCCCCAATAAAACACACCGACGAACATTACCATCAGCCAGAGCAGGGTGTTTTGGCGTAAATTCTCGATGATCGCGTCGATCATTGTCGCATCCGTTATGGTGAATCGAGCAAACTGCACTATCTGAGTATGACAGTTTTGGTCTAAACTGCCATCGGTGCAACCAGATTGCACCATTTGACATCTGGTTTTAGGACTCCGTCTGTCATGAAGACTTCTGTCATTGCCATCGTAGCCAGCTTTTTTGCGCTCGGGGCCTGCCAGACGACACTGCCGCCGCCTGAAAACACGACCTCCGTTTATACGCAAAAGCATATGATTTCCGTTGCCAATCCACTGGCGGCGGAAGCCGGTCGTGAAATTTTGCGGGCCGGGGGATCGGCAATCGACGCGGCCATCGCCGCACAGATGGTGCTAACCCTGGTCGAGCCCCAGTCATCGGGTATCGGTGGTGGTGCATTCGCGATGTATTTCGACAAGTCGTCCGGGTCTGTTGAAAGTTACGACGGGCGCGAAACAGCGCCGCGCTCGGCATCGCCCGGGATGTTTCTTAAAGCCGATGGGAAATCCAAAAAATTCTATGACGCTGCTGTCGGGGGATCATCCGTCGGCGTGCCGGGACTCATGCGGATGTTCCAGTTGGCCCACAAGAACCACGGTAAACTGGCGTGGAAGGAGCTGTTCAAACCGGCCATTGACCTTGCCAGAAAAGGATTTGTCATTTCACCGCGACTGGCCGGGTTGCTGGCCAAAGACCGGTTTCTGAAAACCATCCCCGGCACCAAAGCCTATTTCCATGAAGCCGACGGCACGGCAAAAAAAGCAGGCACCGTTCTGAGGAACCCGCTGCTGGCGGCAACTCTTAAGACGTTGGCAACGAAGGGGGCTGACGCATTTTATAGCGGCGACATCGCCAAAAATATTGTGACAGCGGTCCGGAGTGCCCGTAAAAATCCGAGCGGCATGACGCTCGCCGACCTTACCGGTTACCGCGCGAAAACCCGCCCGCCCGTCTGCATGAATTACCGTCAGTGGAAAATCTGCGGTATGGGGCCGCCGTCATCGGGTGGACTGACGACGTTGCAGATTCTGGGTATTGTTGAACAGTTTGATCTCGGCGGGTTCGTGCCGTTCAGTGCCCGCCCCGTGCACCTGATCGCTGAAGCCAGTGCCCTCGCCTTTGCCGACCGCAACACCTATATCGCGGACCCCGATTTTATTCCGGTGCCGACCCTGGGTATGACCAATAAGGATTACCTGAAAATCCGCGCTGGTGAGATTTCCAGATTCAAGGCCGGCGGCAAGCGGTTTCCCGGCATGCCGGGTTTGAGCGCCAATCCGGACTATGCCCCGTCTGAAAACGAGCACGGTCTGTCGACCACACATATGAGCATAGTCGATGGCGACGGAAACGCCCTGTCGATGACCTCAAGTATTGAAAACGCTTTCGGTTCGCGCCTGATGAGCGGTGGGTTCATGCTCAATAACCAGCTCACCGATTTCTCGTTCACACCCATCAAGAACGGATCGCCGGTAGCTAACCGGGCGGCTCCGGGAAAACGCCCCCGCAGTTCCATGTCGCCGACACTGGTGTTCGATAACAAGGGCAATTTGGTGATGGCCATCGGTTCGCCGGGCGGATCGCGGATTATCGGCTATGTCGCCAAAACCATAATCGCCGCGCTCGACTGGAAGATGGATATGACCGCCGCCATTGATGCGCCGAACTTCGTTAACCGCAACGGCTCGACCGATCTTGAAAAGGGAACCGGTCTTGAAGACCTCAAACCGTTGCTTGAAGATATGGGCCACACCGTCAAGCTGTTCGGGCAAGTCAGCGGCCTGCATGGTATCCGGATTACCAAGTATGGCCTCGAAGGCGGAGCAGACAAGCGCCGGGAAGGAGTCGCTATTGGCGATTAACCTGCTATAAGGCAGCTCTTCATCATCCGACAGGCCTGAACAAAATGCTATATTCAACTACACTGCCGCGCGTCATGCTGCGCCCCGGCGGCGACAAGAGATTCAAACAGGGATACCCCTGGATCTATTCCAATGAAATTCGTATGTCCGACGAGACCAAAGCCATTGAGCCAGGGGCTGTTGTATCTTTGGTGCGGGTTGACGGTAAGGAGATCGGTGTTGGGACCTTCAATCCCCACAGTCTCATCTGTTATCGCGCCTTTACCCGAAACGGGGCGGGGACGGTCGATCGGGATTTCATCGCAGAGCGCCTGTCGAAGGCGCTTGCCCTTCGCGAGAAGCTCTATGATGAACCGCATTATCGCATGGTGTATGGCGATTCAGACGGCCTGCCGGGATTGGTCATCGACCGCTACGGCGACGTATTTGTTATCCAAACGGCAACCGCCGGAATGGATCACATGCTGGAAGATATTCAGGCGATCCTTGAAGATACTTATTCACCAAAAGCCATTATCGCTGCCAATTCCGGCGCTTTTCGGAAAATGGAAAACCTGGAGACCTATACCAGGCTGGTTTCTGGGGATATCGACGGGCCTTTGGAAATCAGGGAAAACGGCCTGACGTTTTATGCTGATCCCCTGAATGGCCAGAAAACCGGCTGGTTCTTTGATCAGGGAGTGAACCGTGCGGCGGTTGCCGGGTTGACCGAAGGTCAAAGCGTTCTTGACCTTTATGCCTATGCTGGCGGGTTTGGCGTTACTGCGGCTGCGGGCGGTGCCAGAGAAGTGACCTGCATTGACCGCTCTGCTGAGTCTCTTGATCTCGCCACCAGGGCGGCGGCAATCAATACATTTGGCGATGTGGTTTCGGTTCAATCGGCAGAAGTTTTCGCCGCGCTCGAAAAATACCGATCAGATAAAAAGCGTTTTGGTGTCGTGATTGCAGACCCCCCGGCCTTTGTTAAATCCCGGAAAGATCTCGGCCCTGGGGCCAAAGGATATCGCAAGCTGGCAAAACTGGCGGCGGGTGTTGTTGAACCGGGCGGGTTTTTGTTTCTGGCATCATGTTCGTACAATATGTTTGAAGACCGGTTTATGGACGAAACGGCGCACGGTATTTCGCAAGCCGGGCGCACGGGCCGGATCATTCATCGGGGCGGAGCCGGTCCAGATCATCCGCTTCACCCGTTCCTGTCGGAATCGGCTTATCTTAAAGGGCTGATTTACGCACTCGATTAAAAATTGGCAGGCCGTCAGGTTAGGAAATGTGCATTACCTGCTCATGCGGCTGGCCGGGAACGTGAGCTGAAAGGCGGCCCCCTTTTCAGGCTCGACAAAAGAAATATCGCCGCCGTGGGCTTTGACGATTTCGCGTACAATGACCAGCCCAAGCCCGGTTCCGCCTTCTTTCGATGAACCGGCAAACGGCTGGAACATGCGTTCCCTGGCCCTGTCCGGCAATCCGGGGCCATCGTCGGTAAAGTCGATGGCGATCTGACTGGCGTTGCGCGCCGACGACAGGATGATGGTTTCGGCACCGGCTTCAATGGCGTTGCTGGCAAGATTGGAGAACACGCGATAGAGTTGCTCCCTGTCGCCGGAGATAACCAGTCCCGGCTCAAGCCGGTTTTCCCATTCAATGTCACACTCATCAGGTGGCGCGTCGTCGAATTCGTCGGCGACATTCAGGTTTTTTCCAACTTCATCAAGCAGGTCTTTCAGGTCGAGCTGGGCGATTTCCAGTTGCGGCGATGCGTCCCCCACGTAATTGAGGGTTTGGCTGCATAGCTTCACCGCCCGGTCGATGGCGTTATAGAGGCGCGGCAGGGTGCGTTTGACTTCCGGGTCCTCGACGTTGGCCAGCTTGTCGAAGGCCAGCACGGCAACAGCCAGACTGTTGCGGAGATCGTGGTTGATCTTGGCAACGGCGGCACCCAGGGTGGCAAGCCGGTTCTTTTGCAACAATGCATGGCGCACCTCATCCTGCATGTTGGCAAGTTCACGCTCGGTGATGCCTATTTCATCGCTCCGTCCACTGGGTCGAATTTCTCTGGTCGCGTCCTCCGGTGCACGCCGGAAGGCAGAGATATTTGCGGTAATCTGGCGGATTGGCCGGATCATCAGCCATTGCAGGCTAAGGTAAACCAGAAATGCGGTGAAAAATGAAATGCCGATCGACAGATTGAATATGCGTGCAGAATAATCATACATGGCTTCGCGCATGGGCGTTTCGTCCATGATCAGTTCGACCATGACGTTGGGATCTTTCTGCGATTTTCCCATGACCCGAAGAATTCGATTTTTATCCTGGGCAAGGGTATCGAACGCAGCACGCACCCATCCGATAAAGGTGTCTTCAGACAGATCGATTTTCAGATCGACCTTGGGCGGCATGGCTTTGGAGACCATCAACACGCGTTTTTCGGGCTGACTCAGGGCGATGCCGTAGGCACCTGCATGGAGAAGGAGTTTATCTTCCAGTTCCATACCGACGCTGCCTTCGGGCAGGGCATCCAGTGTGAAGGTCGCGAGATGGGCGCGAACAATGCGTTCTTCCAGGTAAACCTTGCGAAACCGTGAAATCGATGGCGTATAAATCAATAATTCCGCCAGCATAACGAAAAATACAGTCAACAGAAGAACACGCGCCGACAGGCTTTTTGCGGAGATGTTGAACGGGGGTTTCTGTTGCGTCATTTTGCCAAGAGTCTAACCGAACTTCGAGAGAAAGCGCACGATTTTCCGCGTCCGGTCGCTGAACAGCGATGGTGTGTAAAAACTTCCCGCCGCGCGCTTGGAAACTTCGCCGAGGGTTGGATAGGGCGCGATCATCTGCGCCATCGCCCCAATTTTCAGGCCCTGGCTGAGCGCCAATACCCAAGTCTGGATCAGCTCACCTGCGCTCGGTCCAACAATACCGCAGCCAAGTATCCTGCCCTTCGGTGTGGTGATCGCCTTGATCAGCCCGTCTATCTGACGTTCCGCCTGGGCGCGGTCATTTTCGTGGAATGGCCAGCGCAAAATCCTGATCTCGTCATGGGTTTTACGGGCTTCGGCTTCCGTCAGGCCAACCTGGGCCAGTTCCGGGGTTGTGTAGGTCACCCACGGAACGGTGCGGTGGTCGGCCTTGGCGGGTAGCCGGAACAAGGCATTCTTGATTACCACGCCAGCGTGATACCCGGCGACATGGGTGAACTGAAACCCACCCGCGACATCGCCAATGGCGAATATTTTCTTGTTCGATGAGCGCAGTCGAGCATCGACTTCTATGCCTTTCGGGGTGTATTTGACTCCAGCCTTTTCCAGATCGAGGCCGTCGACATTGGCGATCCGTCCGGCGGCAATCAGCAAATCGCTGCCATCTATCGTTTGATTCTGACCATCACGCTCGATGTTGACCTGAATTCCCGAAGGCCTGTGTTCAACGTTATTGACTTTAATGCCCTCAATTATGGTAATGCCGTCTTTCTCAAGCTGGCTTCTGACAACGTCGACCAGTTCCGGATCATCTTTCGGCATTATGGAAAACAGTTCCAGCACCGTGACATCGGCACCGAGATGGCGATGTGCCTGTGCCATTTCAATACCGATTGGCCCGCCGCCGATGACGATCAGGTGTTCCGGCAGTTTTTCAGCTTCGAAAATTGTTTCATTGGTATGGTAAAGCCCGTCCTCAAGGCCCGGAATGGGAGGAACAAATGCCCGGCTTCCGGTGGCGACAACAACACGTCGCGCCGTGATCGTGCTGTCGCCGACAACGACCCGATTGCGACCGGCGAACCGCGCTTCGCCCTGAATAACTTGAACCCCCAGCCCTTCGAAACGTTCGATTGAATCGTTGGGTTCGATTGAGGCGATGGTGTTATGCACATGGCCGTACACTTTCGATGAGTCAATTTGCAGATCACTGGCTTGAATTCCGAAAATCGGTCCATGACGCACGGCTTCGGCGGCATGTCCGGCAGCCAGCAGGGCTTTCGAGGGGACACATCCCGTATTCAGGCAATCGCCACCCATCTTGTGTTTTTCGATCAGGACGGTTTTGGCACCCATTTGCGATGCGCCAGCGGCAACCGACAGTCCGCCCGACCCGGCACCGATAACACAAATATCAACATCCAGCTTTTCCGTCATTTACTTGGATCCAATCAAGATGTGGCCGCTTACTGTTTCGCTGATTTCATTTTCTTGTATACGATAGGCACGAGCGACAGAACAGCAAGGCCGAGGATTGGCACAAGAATTTCCGGCTCGAAAATGATTTTGAGGTTTGGTGTGCCGCCAGCTTCAAATACAGCACCAAGGCCGTTGCCGACACTGCAAAACACGGCACTTCCCGGAATGATGCCGAAAAAGGTGCCGATGATGTAGGTGCTTACCCGCACGTTCAGAAAGGCCGGGACCAGATTGACCAGCCAGAACGGAAACAGCGGCACCATCCGTAAAAACAGCATATAGGACAGGGCGTTTTCCTTGAAACCCTGTTCCATGCGCGCCCCGGCCTTGCCGGTTTTTTCCCGGAAATAATCCGCCAGCGCGTAACGCGCGATTAGGAAAATACCAACGGCCCCAAGCGTCGCAGAGATCACAACAACCCCGGTCGCGATTACCGTTCCGAACAGAAATCCGCCAGCCAGCGTCATCCACGTCGCACCGGGCACGGAAAATGCCACAACAAGGGCATAAACAATGACATAACTGATAATCGCGAGGAACTGGTTGGCCTGATACCACGCCAGCAGTGTTTCACGATGATCACGCAGACTTTCAAACGTAAGATAACTGTCCAGCCCCAAGGCAAAGAAAGCAACGATGAACAGGACAATACATGCCAAAGGCAGCAGGCGCTTCCAGGATGGTTTGGGCGTGTTTTGTGATGTCATTGTTGACGGGGGCTGGTCCATGGAGGAGCGGGCTTTCGATTCTGTATGAGCCTGATATTCCCAGGGCTGTCCTAGACGAGTTTAGCTTATACTGTTGAAGCGTGTTTGATTAAATTTAGCCAATAACGATCACGTATTGTGCGATAACGATCTCGTGAACGACCTGTTGTGTCCGATCTGGCTGTCAGGACTTCGGAAAGTAATGCACGATTAGGTGATTCAGATCGTTGACTTCCCTCTGTGGAGACCGTATACAACGCCAAATTTCCCGTGGGAGCAGACCCGTGAAGCGTACATATCAACCAAGTAAACTCGTCCGTAAGCGCCGCCACGGTTTCCGGTCTCGTATGGCTACCGTAGGTGGCCGCCGAGTCCTTGGCAACCGGCGCGCAAAAGGGCGCAAACGCCTGTCCGCCTGATCGCCGGGCCGTTTTAGCCGCTTTTGGCCTCTTTAACATCCCCAAACCGCTCTCGCCTCCGGGCCCCTGAAAGGCTCAAGCGACGTAGCGAGTTTTTGCGGGCTGCAAGGTTGGGCAAAAAAGGGGTAACGGCAGGGCTGATTGTTCAGGCGCGAACGCGCAATAGCGGTGAAAACCTGGCGGGCAGCAGTGAAGATGCCGTTCGCGTGGGTTTTACCGTGACAAAAAAGGTCGGCAATGCCGTCATCCGGAACCGGGTGCGGCGGCGTCTGAAGGCGGCAGCCGCAGAAGTCTTGCCAAATCACGCCCTGAATGGCCAGGATATGGTCATAATCGGGCGGATGGCGACCATAAAGCGGCCCTTTGCGGCCCTGAAAAAAGACCTGGAGAAGGCGATCAGGAAACTGAACGCTGACAGGAACAAGGACGGAGGGAAGACGGTATCATGAAGCCGCTTGCGAAGATAATCGCAATTTTTCTGCGCACTTTGGTTCGCGGATACCAGCTTCTGATCTCACCCGTCTTGGCCGGGTCGTGTCGTTACCATCCGACATGTTCCGGGTATGCCCTTGATGCCCTTGATCAACATGGTCCTGTTTATGGAAGCTGGTTGGCCGTTCGGCGGATTTCGCGCTGCCACCCGTGGGGCGGTTCCGGTTATGACCCTGTCCCTGAACCCCGTCCGCATGCGCATAGCGAAACATGCACTCATTCTGGAAAGAGAATTCTGGCAAGCAAATGATCGATAACAAAAACATGATTCTGGCGATTGTGCTGTCTGTTGCCATTCTGGTCGGCTTTCAGTTCTATTTTGACGCGACGCGTCCGCCTCCTCCTGAACAGCCACAGACTGCGGCAGATGGAACACAACCCGCAGCGAACGGCGCAATACCGCAACCGGCTCAGGGGCAGGTGCCAGCGCAGACAGGGGCCGGTGGTCTACAGATTCCGACGGCTCCGAGCGTGACACCTTCGATTGAATCCACGCGCCTTGAAATTCTTGCCAAAAACAACCGGATTGCCATCAATACACCGCGACTGCATGGTTCTATCGCACTCAGGGGGGGCCGCATTGATGATCTGACGCTGGCTGATTATCGTGAAACGCTGGATCCGGAAAGTGCGGAAATCATTTTGCTGTCACCGAAAGGTGTGGTCGGTGCCTATTATGCGCAATTCGGCTGGGTTGGTGCGCCGGGGGTAAAGGTTCCGGATCAGGATACGATCTGGAGCAGCACCGCCAAGACCCTGTCGCCGGATCAGCCGGTGACGCTGACCTGGGACAATGGTGTTGGACTGAAATTCTCCAGAACCTATTCGGTCGATGCGGATTACATGTTCACGATCACCCAGCAAGTGACGAACACCGGTTCATCGGCGGCGGCCCTTAATCCGTTCGGTTTTGTTTCCCGTCGCGGCACGCCGGAAACAACAAACTTCTATATCCTGCATGAAGGACTTCTTGGCGTATCGGACGGCACACTCTCTGAAATCGACTACGACGACATCAAGGATCAGGGCCAGATCAAGCAGACATCCACAGGGGGCTGGATCGGGATCACCGACAAATACTGGCTGGCGGCTCTGGTCCCGGACCAGAAATTGAGTGCGGCAACCCGGTTCCTGCACCGTACCGAAGGTCTGGTTGATATGTATCAGGTCGATTTTCTCGGGCCGCAGCAGGTCGTTGGCGCGAACGCGACGATCACCTCGATGAATCATTTCTTCGCCGGCGCCAAGGAAGTGCTTCTGCTGGACAAATACGAAGAAGGATATGACGTCGAACGGATTGACCTGGCGATTGATATTGGCTGGTTCAATTTCCTGACCAAACCGATGTTTTACGCCTTGTTGTGGCTGAACAAACATGTGCTGAACCTGGGTGTTTCCATTCTCCTGCTGACTGTTGGCATTAAACTGGTTCTGTTCCCGCTGGCCAACAAATCCTATACCTCGATGAGCAAGATGAAGAAACTTGCGCCCGAGATGACCAAGCTTCGTGAACGCTATGGCGACGATAAAATGAAGCTCAATCAGGAAATGATGGGGCTCTACAAGAAAGAAAAGGTCAACCCGGCGTCCGGCTGTCTGCCCATTCTGGTTCAAATTCCGGTATTCTTTGCCCTCTATAAGGTTCTGTTCGTGACCATTGAGATGCGTCACGCCCCGTTCTTCGGCTGGATTCAGGATCTGTCAGCTCCGGACCCGACCAGTCTCTTTAACCTGTTTGGGCTGATCCCGTTCACGCCGCCCGAGTTCCTGATGATTGGTGTATGGCCGCTGATCATGGGTATTTCCATGTACCTTCAGCAAAAACTGAACCCGCAGCCGACCGATCCGCTTCAGGCCAAGATATTCCTGTTCCTGCCTTTGATGTTTACCTTCATGCTGGCCCGTTTCCCGGCCGGGCTGGTAATTTATTGGGCCTGGAACAATTCGCTGTCGATGCTTCAGCAATGGGTCATCATGCGGAGAATGGGAATCACCGGGAAACAGGCACTGCAATAGCCCCGACGGTATATCGCGAGGCCACATAATCATGGATAGCGAAGACTTCGCACCTGAAGAAATCGAGCAGGGACGTCATCTGTTCACCCAGAGTTGCACCTTCGTTAAGGGCTGCGTAAAGCTTGAACAGCTACCAGATGCAGAACTGCCGGAAGTAGCATTTGCCGGGCGCTCGAATGTCGGGAAATCGAGCCTGCTTAATGCACTGGTCGGGCAAAAAACGCTGGCCCGGACGTCCAACACACCGGGCCGAACCCGCGAGATTAATTTTTTTGATCTTGGCAATCGGCTGATGATGGCGGATTTGCCGGGTTACGGTTATGCGCGGGTTTCCAAATCACTGGTCAAACAATGGACCGGCCTGGTTGATACCTATCTCAGGGGCCGCGTAGATTTGCGGCGTACCTGCGTGCTGATCGATTCCCGTCATGGCCTGAAAGACAGTGACCGTGCGGTCATGACGATGCTCGACAAGGCGGCGCAGCCGTATCAGATCGTGCTCACCAAATGTGACAAAGTCAAACCGACGCCACTTGCCAGTCTGGTTGAAAAAATATCGGCGGAGTTGATAAAACATCCGGCGGCGCATCCCCAAATTCCGCTCACCAGTTCCAGAAAAGGCGACGGCATCGCCGAATTACGCGCAACGCTCGCCGCACTGGCGGCCCCGGTCCAAGTTGTTTAGGGTATCGTTATTATGACGGACAAAAATTCAGGCACGGAAGAAACCGGGCTCAGTCAGGCCAAGGTCCTGTCTGAAGCGCTTCCCTACATGCGCCCTTATAAGGGCAAGACCGTTGTCATCAAATATGGCGGTCACGCTATGGGTGACCCGGAAATGGCAAAATTGTTTGCCCGTGATGTTGTCCTGCTGCGTCAGGTCGGGATCAATCCTATCGTTGTCCATGGCGGCGGTCCGCAGATTGGTTCCATGCTGGAGCGTCTGGGTGTGAAAAGTGAATTTATTGATGGCCTGCGGGTTACCGACCAGGAAACGGTGGACGTTGTTGAGATGGTGCTGGCCGGGTCAATCAACAAGGAAATCGTCAATGCCATCAACGAAGCCGGCGGACGCGCTGCCGGATTGTGCGGCAAGGACAGTTCCCTGATTCGGGCCGAAAAACTGAAACGCACCAAACGTGACCCGGAGTCCAAGATTGAGCAGGTTCTTGATCTGGGGCTTGTTGGCGAGCCGTCGGAAATTGATCCGTTCATCCTGAAAATTTTTGAGAATTCGGAAATCACGCCGGTAATTGCGCCGATTGGCGCCGGACCGGACGGCGAAACGCTGAACATCAATGCTGATACGGTGGCCGGAGCGATTGCCGCCGCCATGGGGGCAAAGCGCCTGTTGATGCTGACCGATGTCAGCGGTGTGTTTGATCAGGATGGCCAGATGATCGTCGAGATGACGGCAGAAGAAGCCCGTGAAGGTATTCAGCGGGGTATCATTTCCGGGGG
>JAJFIJ010000314.1 GCA_021775105.1 Rhodospirillales bacterium
AATAAGGCGATTATGATTTTGGTAACGTTGTCTCGGCCAATTTCGTCCAATAGGCGATACCCAGAGGAATGATGTCGTCGTTGAAGTCATAATGGGGGTTGTGCACCATGCAACCGCCTTCGCCGTCACCATTGCCGATGAATATGTAAGCCCCCGGACGCGCGAGCAGCATGAAAGAAAAATCTTCGCCGCCTAACTGAGGCAAGCCGCGAGAGGTTACATTTTCCGTGCCAACCAGCGCGGTTGCCACGGTTCCGGCAATTTCAGCTTCCGCCTGATGATTGACTGTCGGCGGATAGCGCCGTTCGAAAAAGAAATCCGCCGTCGCTCCGTGGGCCTGACAAATACCGTCGACAATCCGTTTCATACGGGCTTCAATGTGATCCTGCATTTCAACACTGAATGTACGGACAGTGCCAGACAGTTTGGCTTCGTCAGGTATGACGTTATTTGCGGAACCTGCATGGACTTGCGACACGCCGACGACAACGGATTCGAGCGGGTCAATCGTGCGGCTGACGATACTTTGCAGGGCGACAATAATTTCCCCCGCCACCAGCACCGGGTCCACCGCCTCATGTGGCCAGGCCCCATGTCCGCCAATCCCCTGAATGGTCAGATAAAAGCTGTCAGATGACGCCATCATTGGTCCCGGCACGATGGCAAACTGACCAACCGGATACCCCGGCATATTGTGCATGCCGTAGACACCATCGACCGGGAACAGATCGAACAGGCCATCATTGACCATTTCCCGACCGCCGCCGAGGCCTTCCTCGGCAGGCTGAAAAATGAAATGCACCGTACCGTCAAAATTCCGGGTCTCGGCAAGGTGTCGGGCAGCCCCAAGCAGCATTGCGGTATGTCCGTCGTGACCGCAGGCATGCATGCAACCATCAACCGTGGATTTATGATCAAACGTGTTCAATTCGTCCATGATCAGACAATCCATATCTGCACGAAGACCGGTGGCGCGATTTGACGTACCACACTTTAAACTGCCGACGACGCCGGTTGTTGCCAATCCTCGATGGACCTCTATCCCGTATTCTTCCAAGCGCGCAGCAACCAGATCTGCCGTTCGTTTTTCCTCAAACCCAGGTTCCGGGTTGGCATGAATATCATGGCGAATTGCTGTAATATCCGGGTGGATTGCGGTTATTCGGGAATCAATATTCATAAGCGATTGAACCATATATCATTATGTGAAAGGCAAGGCGCCGACTATAACCGCGCCAATCCCCGGTTGCCACATTTCCGTTGTCGAGATTTACCAGAAACAGATTTGTGCTAGCGTAAGACAGGTGAACAGGAGTTGTTCAGCAGATGTCTACTTCCTATCGTGTTTCAGCCAAGGGTCTGATCATGATGCAGAATCAGGTATTACTGGTTCGCAAGCCGGATGGCTACTGGAGTTTACCCGGTGGACGTCTGGAAGAGGGGGAGACTCCCGAAGACGCCATGAGCCGCGAGGTATTTGAAGAAACCGCGATCGTTTGTCAGGCGGCTGATCTACTTCATAGTTTTATCCGACCAAGGTCCGGCTTGCTGGATATTTTTATCGTTGTCTATCATGCCTCCACTGATTCAACTGCTGAAGATATCAGAATCAGCGATGAACACGACGACGTTCGGCTGGTTTCATTTTCTGAGGCAGGCAATCTGAAAATGGAGCATGGTTTCCGCCGTAGTCTGCGGTTGGCGGAAGCCGATTATAGCCAGTAACGTCCCGACGCGCCAATGATTGCAGTGATAAGACCAAGCGCCAGATTGATCGCGACAATACGCCGGATCGCCGGCAGGAATTCGCCAGCCGTTGGCCAGTCGTCGGCTCCGGCAGCCTCGACATAATGGCGATAGGGGCCAAAAAACAGAAAGAAAAACAAAAGAATCATAACCATCGCGATAGAATACATCAGGTGAATATGCAGCCCGACGTTTGCGAGTTCCCCATATACAGCGACGATCAGGTAGTAACCGCTTGCTATCAGAAGAGCGATGGCCGCCCAGACCCAGACGAAAAACCGGTTGAATACCTGATTCCACAACTTCAACCGGTGTGAAGGGGGCTCAAGCACAGCCAGAGAAGGCCTGAGGACGACATAAGCGAAAAACATTCCGCCGACCCAGACAATTGCGGAGATAACGTGAACAGCAACAGCAAGCGGAATCAATATACTCATATCAGAGGCTGCCAATTCATCAGGATACCGCCTTTAGAAGTGAGCATTTTACGCCGAAGGTCAACAACACATTCAATAAAATTGAACTTTGTTACCTACGGCCGCGGTATGGTTCTGGCAAGCTTCTGATTGGGTAACGCAGATCACTATCTGGCGTTGGGTTTAAACAAAACCTGACCGTTTATCTTGAAGGCTCCGATTGCAGCTTGTCCGTTGCTTGAGACCAGCCAGTCGATGAACTTCTGCCCCATCGCGGATTTGACATGAGCATGCTTTTTTGAATTGACCAGAATTACGCCGTAAGGGTTCATCAGGCGTTTATCCCCCTCTACCAGAACAACAAGCGGCCCCCGGTTCTTGAATGACAGCCATGTGCCACGATCAGCCAGCGTGTGCCCGTTCATTGCTGCGGCGGTATTCAGGGTTGCTCCCATACCCGATCCAGATTCCCGGTACCAGGTGCCTGAATCCTTGACCGGATCAACACCGGCCTCTTTCCAGACAGAACGTTCGCGTTTGTTGGTGCCGGAATCATCACCCCGGGATACGAACACTGCTTCCTTGGCAGCGATTATCGACAGCGCCTTCGCCGCATCATGCCCGCCCTTGATGCCAACTGGATCTTCTTTGGGACCGACAATGACGAAATCATTGACCATCACATCATATCGTTTGACGCCAAACCCTTCGGTGACGAACTTTTCTTCGGACGGACGGTGGTGGACAAACAAAACGTCGGCATCTCCTTTTCGCGCCAAACGAATGGCCTGCCCGGTACCCACAGCAACGACCCGCACATCAATCCCGGATTTTTTGGTAAACTTTGGCAAGATGTCGTCAAACAGGCCAGAATTCGCCGTCGAGGTTGTTGAGGCAACTGTAATAAAGGGATTATCTGCCTGTCCCGCTGAAACAAGAAGCGCCATACTCGCAATCGACATGCCTATCGCGCCGACACATTTTTTCAGGTAACGCATTGGTGAAATTCCTTCAACCCGATACATTATTGTTTGTCCGATTTGACCTTTGATCTATCAGTCTGAGATCGTTATGTCAAAAAAAACATAACGCTATGATCAAATAAAATTAAAGGAAGGGAATATGGTTAGGCACAGGGGAAAACCGGTGGTCGACCAACCGGAATTACGCATCAAGGTCCGTATCGGCAATGGCGCAATTGGCCTCGGAAAGATACGTCTGCTGGAACAAATCGCCTCAACCGGGTCCATTTCGTCTGCGGCGAGATCTTGTGGCATGGATTACAGACGTGCTCAATATTTGCTGGATACCATAGTCAAGGCCGTAGGCACGGCTATGGTAAAGACAGTCATTGGCGGCGCACAGGGAGGCGGTTCAGAGCTAACACAGGAAGGTCGGGATTTGGTTGACGCGTTCCGCTCCCTTGAAGATGCGGTCAACCTGACAGCATTGCCACATATGGATGTCATAAACAGGATTCTCGTTCGATCCGAATAAACAGGTTCATTTCCATTAAATACTGATACACACCTTTCCAAAATGCGCGCCTGTTTCCAGATATCGAAAGGCATCCGCTGCATTTTCGAATTCAAATGTTTTGTCGATGACGGGCTTGATGTCGTGAGTTTCCATCGCGCGGAGCATATCAATCATGTGCTCACGGCTACCAACAGTGACCCCCTGCATTCGGACCTTGCGACTGACAACAAACGGTAGCAGTGCATTGCCAAATGTCGCACCTGACAACACGCCGATCATTGATAACGTACCGCCCGGACGAACAGAAATGAGCGATTGTTTAAGTGTTTCCGTCCCCCCCAGTTCAACCACGTTGTCGATACCCCGCCCACCTGACAACGCCAACGCCGTCTTGCCCCAGTTTTCATCACTGCGGTAATTAATAACTTCATCCGCCCCCATCTCTTTAACCCGCTCAAGCTTTTCATCGCTCGATGACGTTACAATGACCTTGGCTCCGGCCATTCTGGCGAACTGCAACGCAAACAGCGAAACGCCACCGGTTCCCTGCGTAAGAACCAGATCACCGGGTTTGGTATGACCTTCGGCAACGATGGCACTCCATGCCGTCAGGGCCGCACAAGGCAGGGCAGCCGCTTCCACATCACTGAGACAATCAGGCGTCTTAACCAGTTGATGTGGTTTAAACAGCTTCAGTTCACAGAGCATGCCATCACGGTCTCTGCCAAAGTGGCTCTCGATTGTTTGCTGATCCGGTTCGCCGGCAATCCAGTCCTGACAGAACAGGGCGATAACCCGCTCACCGATTTGAACTCCGGAAACGCCTTCACCGACACCGGCCACTTTACCGGCACCATCAGAAAGCGGTATCAGGTTTTCTTGTTTCTGTTGTGAGCGGTATCCCCCCTTGACGATCAGACTGTCACGAAAATTCAGCGATGCCGCCCTCATGCGCACAAGAACTTCGCCTGGTCCCGGAACTGGGTCGGCAACATCCAAGAGCTCCAACCCGCTTGCTCCGGTGGGCGTTTTCAGGACCATGGCTCTCATGAAGAAACTCCTTTGATACGATGAAACAGTTTGGACCACTGGGTAAAACGGTCCACTTCCAGACCCTCCAGATCAATCTCCGGCACCTTACCGGATACCAGATCGGCAATGATTTCAGCTGAACCGGACGCCATGGTCCAGCCCAATGTGCCATGACCGGTATTCAGATAAAGATTTTTGAAAGATGTGCGCCCGATTACAGGTACACTATCGGGTGTCTGTGGCCGAAGACCGGTCCAGAATTCAGCCGTCTCAGGATCAGCGTATCCCGGAAACAGACCCAGAGCGCCATCCAGAACCAGTCTGGCCCGCACATCATCGATACGTAGATTGTAACCACCAATTTCTGCCGTTCCTGCAATACGAAGATTGTTCCCGATGCGGCTGTAAACCAGTTTCTTCTCATCATCAATCAGGCTGACGAAAGGTCCGGCATCCGGATCGCGCAGGGGAAGGGTCACCGAATACCCCTTGGCCGGATATACAGGAAGGGACAGGCCAAGCGTTTCGGTAATGCCCGGCGTATAACAGCCCATTGCCAGCACATAGGCGTCTGCCCGATAGGCCCCGGACGTTGTTTCCACCCCAAGCACGCTGCCGGCTGCCGCATTCATCGCCGCAATGGAAACATCAAACTCGAATGTTACCCCCATGGTTTTGCAAATTTCAGCAAGCTTCCGCGTAAACTGATACGCATCACCGCTCTCGTCCTCGGGACAGAAAAACCCTCCGATCAGATTGTCTTTAACAGCTGACAGGGCCGGTTCGATTTCGATGCACCGTTCCGGCGAAACGGGATCGCGCTGACAGCCCAGTGAACGTACATATTCGGCCTGACGAAGTGCTTTTGAACAAGATTTTTCATCACGGAAAATATGCAAAATTCCTGTGTTTCGTCGGGCGTAATTGAATGTGTTTTGCTTAACGATTTCCTGCAGTATGTCTCGGCTATAAAGGGCAACCCGAAGCATGCGCTCAGAATTGACGTTGGATTTTGAAGACGTGCAATTGGCAAGAAAACGAAGGCACCAGTCGTACTGCCTGGGATCAGTTGTGAGTTTCAGTTTCAGTGGAGCATCCGGGCGACCGATCCATTGCAGAATCCGCACCAGAGCCGCAGGTGAAGGCCACGGATCCGAATGACTTGCTGAAATCTGCCCCCCATTGGCAAAGCTGGTTTCTTCACCAACACCCCCGCGGCGTTCAAGAACAGTGACCTCGTGCCCCCGGCGGGCGAGAGCATAAGCCGTCGACACGCCTACAACACCTGCACCGAGGACCAAAACACGCACCAGACATTCCTTACCCAAACCGGGGTTAAATCATTTTCGAACTCCGCTCGGCGGACTATCATGCAGAGCGCGAGAATGAGTTACGGAACTTGACCGGAAACGACAACCCCGATTACGGTAAAATATATCATGAATGATGCGGCACTTTTGACAGTTCAGGAGATGTACAGGGCGGATCAGTTGGCGATTGCGGCAGGCACGCCGGGATTGACGCTGATGGAAAACGCCGGAACTGCCATTGTTCACGAGCTCGTCGCGCGCTGGCAGAAACGCCCCGTCTGTGTGCTATGCGGCCCCGGAAATAATGGTGGCGACGGGTTTGTTGTTGCCAGACTGCTAAAAGAGACGGGTTGGCCTGTACGTCTTGCCTTACTGGGAACAGTGGACAAATTGACGGGTGATGCAGCGAAAAATGCAACGCGTTGGAAAGGCGATATAGAACCCTTGAGGTTGGAAACTCTTGATGAAAACCCGCTGGTTGTTGATGCCCTGTTCGGAGCCGGACTCACGCGCGCGCTGGACGGGTCGGCACTTGACTGCATAAACACCATTAATGATCGTAATCTCGACTGCATTGGCGTTGACGTGCCGAGCGGTGTTCACGGCGATACCGGCGAAATACTGGGCGGTGCGCCAAATTGCGCTCTGACGGTAACATTTTTCCGAGCCAAGCCCGGCCACTTCCTGATGCCCGGCAGAGGACGGATTGGCGACTTGGTCATTGCGGACATCGGAATTCCCGAGCCCGTACTAGATCAAATCCAGCCGGCAACTTTCGCCAATGGCCCGGATTTGTGGGGAGCGCAGTTTCCAATGCCGGAAATGAGCGCTCACAAATATTCCCGCGGTCACGTTGTCGTACGGGGTGGTGACGAAATGACAGGTGCTGCGCAACTTGTCGCCATCGGGGCGCGTCGCATAGGGGCCGGACTGGTCAGCATATCTGCGTCGGAAAGTGCCGTAATGATCTATCGTTCGGGCCTGCCCGGAAACCTGATATCGGCGGCTGACACTGTTCTGGAATTCGCAGCTTTTCTGGATGACCCGAAGAAAAGCGTGGTCGTTATGGGCCCTGGTATGGAGAGTACGCCGGAAACCCGGGAATTTGTTTTATCAGCATTGCAAACGGACAAACACATCGTCCTCGACGCCGATGCGCTTTCAGTTTTTGCTGATGACCCGAAAGCCCTTACGTCCGGCCTGAACGATAACCATATCCTGACCCCTCATGAGGGCGAATTTGCGCGATTGTTCCTGTTTGAAGGAAGTAAACTGGATCGCACCACAAGGGCCGCTTCCGAGACAGGCGCAATTATCGTACTGAAAGGTGCCGATACGGTGATCGCCTCACCGGATGGTCGGACCGCCATTAATTCGACCGGCACCCCCTATCTGGCGACCGCCGGTTCGGGAGATATTCTGGCTGGCATTATCGCCGGGCTACTGGCGCAGGGCATGACGTCATTTGATGCCGCTGCGGCTGGCGTATGGGCACATGGTCGGGCAGGGGAGTTGTTTGGCCCCGGCCTGATTGCTGAAGATCTGGCAGAATTACTACCTGCTGTGCTTGATGAATTGATAACGGGATACGACTAACCGCCGCAAATGCATATCCGCCGGGTCTGATGACCCGGCGGATACACGAGAGAGGCTTATAGAAATCACGTGTGGGGGCACGTATCTGTAAGCGACTGATAGCAGTTAAGCCGATCCTTGTTACGGGACGATAAACAACATTCGAACGAATTGTTAACCCGTATTACAAAATGAAGGTTTTCTGAAATCGTACCTGAAGGGCTTGCAAAGCCAATTCAATTGCCCGACCTTTACTTTATGAATTTACAAACCAAATCAGGGTTCCTTGACCGAACTCTCAAGAACCTGAAAGAAGGCTGGCAAAATATTGCCGGATCCTCCTATGACGCCTCGGTCGCCGGTGACAGGCCGGACTTACCCGATTCTGATCTGGACCGCATACGTCAGCAGATGAAAGATTGTCTGGAGGCAAAAGGGGGCGAGGTTTCAGCCCGCGCCCGCGCCGCCGCACTGGGTCATGTCTATCTTGCGCTGGATTCGACCGGCAAAGAACGGTTTCTACGCCTGATGGCGGAGGACTTTGATCTCAACAGGGAAACCATCGATGGTGCCATTGGCGAAGTTCGTCGCGCCGGAAATGATCGCGAACGCACTGAAGCTGAAACAAATCTTCGCCGGGCACTTGATGCTCCTCGCGTAAAACTATTAACCCAATTCAATGCTTTGCCCGAAGGTGTTAAGTTTTTGGTTGATATGCGTGCCGACCTGTTGCCGTTAGCACGCAAGGATCCGGTCCTGAAGGGACTGGAACAGGACCTGAAGGGGCTTCTGAGTTCATGGTTTGATGTCGGATTTCTGGAACTGCGTCGCATTACCTGGAACACCTCATCAGCCGCACTGCTTGAAAAACTGATTGCCTATGAAGCCGTCCACACCATTGAAAGCTGGGATGATCTGAAAAACCGTCTCGATTCAGATCGCCGCTGTTTCGCCTATTTCCACCCGCGCATGCCGGATGAGCCGTTGATCTTTGTTGAAGTGGCGCTGGTCAGTGGTATGTCAGGGAATGTTCAGGCATTGCTTGATGAAAATGCACCTCTCGGCAACCCTGAAGACGCCGATACTGCGATTTTTTACTCCATTTCAAACGCCCAAAAAGGACTTGCCGGCATCAGTTTTGGCAACTTCCTGATCAAAAGGGTTGTCGGGCAACTGACAAATGAAATGAATAGGTTAAAAGCCTTTGCCACGCTCTCACCGGTGCCGGGTTTTATGAACTGGCTTGATAATACGCTTGGTGAAGGACAGGCGGGTCTGTTGAAACCGGCAGAACGCAAGGCGCTAAATCTGGCCGCAGGTAAAAGCGGTGGAGCCAAGGGAATGCTGAAAAACGTTCTCTCTGATCCCGGGTGGATTGACGATGAAAATCTCCGCCACGTCCTGAAGGGACCGGTGCTCAGGTTGTGTGCCAATTACCTGATCAATGAAAAAGGCAGGAGCAATCGCGCACTTGATCCTGTCGCCAATTTTCACCTGTCAAACGGCGCGATAATGGAACGTTTGAACTGGGCAGGAGATCGTTCAGAAAACGGCCTTAAACAGTCGGCCGGCATCATGATCAACTACCTCTACGATCTTGATGCTATTGAGGGGAATCACGAGGCTTACACAGGGGCCGGAAAAATTACTGCATCCAATGGACTTAAAAATATACTGAAGGGCTGAAAAGGTCATGGTTTCCGGGCTTGCGCGGCTTTCCGGAACGCTATAATTCAGACAATTGACAGTGAGAGTTATTGGTATAGAGTGTCGCCGCTCTCGCCGCTGGGGTGAGTTCAAGCGTGCGGGTGTGGCGGAATTGGTAGACGCGCCAGAT
>JAJFIJ010000315.1 GCA_021775105.1 Rhodospirillales bacterium
CAATATCTCTTCGGGGGCGTCAACGTCCGGAAGCCCCGGCGAATATGTCCATTACGCTGCGTCCAAAGGGGCTATCGATACAATGACTGTTGGACTGGCACGCGAAGTAGCCGCGGAAGGCATTCGGGTGAACGCCGTAAACCCGGCGATCATTGATACGGAAATTCATGCCGAGGGTGGACTGCCCAACCGGTTTCACGACAAGAGCGCGACGTTGCCCATGGGGCGTGGCGGGACTCCTGAAGAAGTCGCCGAGGCCGTGATGTGGCTGTTGTCGGCGAAAAGTTCGTTTACCACAGGCGCTTGCCTGCCAGTCATGGGCGGAGCCTGATTTAGATGTTTGTCACCACAGATACAAAAACGGCCTACACCGCGCTGATCACCAACGGCGATATTCATGTTGATCCAGCTCAGCAGTTGGCCGTCGATCGTCTTCAGGCTCTTCACGAAGAACTTGATCTCTACAGTCAGCAGATGGGCAAGACCGGGTGGCGTGCCCGCCTGGGGATCAGGGACCGCAAACGTGCGGTACCCAAGGGAATTTATATGTGGGGCGGCGTCGGACGTGGCAAAACCATGTTGATGGATCTGTTCTACGATCATTCAAATGTGGATGATCGAAAGCATGTCCATTTTCACGCCTTTATGCAGGAAGTTCACCGCCGTATCCATTCCTTCCGGGAAGCCCAGAAGGCGGGCAAGGTCTCGACGACCAGCGACCCGATTGAAGCGTTATCGAAAGTCATCACAGATCAAGCCTGGTTGCTGTGTTTTGATGAATTTCATGTGACGGATATCGGCGATGCCATGATTCTCGGGCGCCTGTTCGAAATGCTGTTCCAGCAAGGAGTCGTGGTAGTGACAACATCCAATCGACATCCGACAGAACTTTATAAAGACGGGCTGCAACGTGAGCGGTTCTTGCCGTTCATCGATATTTTTATGGATAAAATGGAAGTTATAGAACTGGCTTCCGAGACGGATTACCGGCTGGAACGACTACGCGAGATTGATATTTATCTGACGCCCGCTGATCAGGATGCCCACGAAAAACTGCAAAGTGACTTCAGAACCCTGACGGTCGGGGTTGAATCACATGTCCGCACCATGAACGTGAACGGGCGCGAAATTTCTGTACCGCAGGCGGCGGAAGGCGTTGGATTCTGTTACTTTTCCGAACTTTGTGAACAGCCGCTGGGCGCCGGGGATTATCTGGAAATTGCCCAGTGTTTCCAAACCTTGATTCTGAGCGGCATTCCGAAACTGGGGTCGGAACGCCGCGACGTTGCCAAGCGGTTCGTAACCCTGGTCGATGCGCTTTACGATTATAAGGTAAAACTGATTTGTTCGGCCGAAGTGGGGCCGACGCAGCTCTATACGGAAGGTGACGGTGCGTTTGAATTCGAGCGCACAGTATCGCGTCTTCTGGAGATGCAATCGCCTGAATATCTGGCGCTGGCCCACGGTGCAAAAGAATAGATATGCTGCATGTGCTAACTAAAGATTGCCGAGTTGGGGTGTTGCGCATATATATGCTATGACTTTAACGGCGGGTTTGGACTACAAAGCCTGCAAAGACGAAAAGGGACGCGCCAATGAGCACGGTCGTTCTTCCTGAGCCAACTGCCCAAAAGCTGTCATCGCTTGATCCGGCGCTCGACCTGTGGGCCGAAATTGATCGTCTTCGCCGCGAAAAAAACGCGGTTATTCTTGCGCATTACTATCAGGATCCGGAAATTCAGGACCTGGCAGATTTTGTTGGCGACTCTCTCGATCTCTCACGGGCGGCAGCGGCAACCGATGCGGACATGATCGTTTTTTGCGGTGTTCGCTTCATGGCCGAAGTTGCCAAGATTCTGAGCCCCGGCAAGAAGGTTGTTCTTCCCGATGCCGAAGCTGGATGCTCTCTGGAAGAAGCCTGCCCACCGGATGCCTTTGCTGCATTCAGGGCCGAGCATCCCGATCATGTGGCGATTACATACATTAATTGCTCCGCTGGCGTGAAGGCGCATTCCGATATCATCGTAACGTCGTCGAACGCCGAGTACATTATTAACCAGATACCCAAAGACAAACCGATCCTGTTTGCGCCGGATCGCCACCTTGGCGGCTGGCTGGCGCAGAAAACGGGGCGCGACATGCTGCTTTGGGATGGTGTCTGTATCGTCCATGACCAGTTTTCGGAACGCGAGTTGATCAAGCTGAAAAGCCAGCATCCAAATGCGCCAATTGCCGCTCATCCGGAATGTCACGGGGGCATCCTTCAACATGCGGATCATGTTGGTTCGACCCGCTCTATTCTTGACTACGTGGTCAACGGCCCCGAGCAGGAATTCATTATCGCCACCGAACAGCACATCATGCATGAAATGCAGAAGCAGGCTCCGCAAAAGACATTTATTGCAGCACCGGGAAATGATGGTAGCTGCAATTGTGCCAATTGCCCGTTCATGGAAATGAATACGCTCGAAAAACTCTACCTTTCCATGATCAACGAATCACCACGCATTGAAATGCCGGAAGATTTGCGCATCCGGGCGTTGGGATCGCTTGAAAAGATGCTGGAAATGTCGCCGCCTGTCGCCCGAGCACCGCAGGCCGCCGAATAGCTCATGGGTTTTGGCAAAATTGATCCTGCGGACATTCATGCCGTTGTCGATGCTGCGCTGGCTGAAGATATCGGGCGGGGTGATCTGACGACCCGCGCGACAGTTCCTGCGGATGCCCGGCTGAAAGCGGTGATTGCCGCGCGTCAGCAGATGGTCGTTTGCGGCATGCCAATTGTTGAAGAAGTCATCAGTCGTCTGGCGTTGGATGCCGCTCTGGTTATCAAGGCTGGTGATGGGACGCTTGTTGAGGATGGCACCGTGCTGGCCCGTCTGGAAGGCCCGGCCGAAGGCATTCTGACGGCGGAACGCACGGCCCTCAATTCCTTGCAATTCTTGTCAGGAATCGCCAGCTTTACCTGGTTGTACGTCAAAGCCATCGAAGATACCGGTGCGACCTTGCTGGATACACGCAAAACAGTTCCGGGTCTTCGGAATTTGTCAAAATATGCTGTGCGTTGCGGTGGCGGGACCAACCACCGCATGCGTCTGGATGACGGGGTCCTGATCAAGGACAACCATATAGCAGTAGCCGGTAGCATCGACGAAGCCGTTCGTCGGGCGCGGGCCGCTGATCTTGGTGGTGTAAAGGTTCAGGCAGAATGCGATACGCTGGATCAGGTTCGGGAAGCGTTTGAGGCCGGGGCCGATTCCCTGTTGCTCGACAACATGGAACCCGATCGCCTTCGTGAAGCCGTGAGTTTCATTGCAGGTCGGATTCCATTGGAAGCATCAGGTGGCGTATCTCTTGAGACCATTCGCCTGATTGCGGAGACCGGTGTTGATTTCATCTCGGTTGGCGCAATTACCCAGCGTGCGCCCGCAGTTGATATCGGGCTGGATATTGCCTGGCTTTAAGACCTTTTCGGAATATCGGCAGTTCTGCTGATTCAGCCAGATGCAACCAACAGAATTCCCGAGCAGAATTTGGTATGTGCAAAATGGTTTACAATTTAGGACCAATCGGTCCGTAAAATATCTGAAAATTGGGTCAAACGCTTGCCCTGATCATGGAAACGGGGTACGACAGAAAAGAGAGTATCGGGGTAATCGACCCGGATATGTGAAAATTTTGTCAGAGAAACCCTAAGGATCATCATGGCACGCAACAAAATCGCGCTTATTGGCGCTGGTAATATTGGCGGCACGCTCGCTCATCTGGCCGGACTTAAAGAACTTGGCGACATCGTCCTTTTCGATATTGCTGACGGTATCCCGCAAGGCAAAGCATTGGACATTGCCCAATCATCACCCGTCGGTGGTTTCGATTCCAGAATGTCAGGGGCTAAATCCTATTCAGCAATCAAAGGCGCAGACGTGATTATCGTCACCGCAGGTGTTGCCCGCAAACCCGGCATGAGCCGTGATGATTTGCTGGGGATCAATACATCCGTCATGCAGCAAGTCGGCGCCGGTATCAAACAGTATGCACCCAACGCTTTTGTTATCTGCATTACCAATCCGCTCGACGCTATGGTTATGGTATTGCGCGATGCCGCCGGGCTTCCGCACAACAAGGTTGTCGGTATGGCTGGTGTTCTGGACTCTGCGCGGTTCCGTTATTTCCTGTCAGAAGAATTCAATGTTTCTGTTGAAGACGTAACGGCTTTCGTACTTGGTGGACATGGCGACACCATGGTCCCGCTGACGCGTTATTCCACTGTTGCCGGTATTCCCGTGCCGGACCTTGTCGCGATGAAATGGACGACGGAAAAGCGCATTGAAGAAATCGTTCAGCGCACACGTAGTGGCGGTGGTGAAATCGTCGGTCTGCTGAAAACCGGATCGGCGTTTTACGCGCCAGCTGCTTCCGCCATCATGATGGCGGAATCGTATCTCAAAGATAAAAAGCGGGTTCTGCCGTGTGCTGCATATCTTCGTGGAGAATACGGTGTCAAGGGTCTGTACGTCGGTGTGCCAACAGTGATTGGTGCGAAAGGTGTGGAGCGGGTTGTCGAAATCAAACTCGACCGTGCTGAAAAAGCGCTGTTCAACAAATCCGTCAAGGCCGTTAAGGGTCTGATGGCTGATATTGCCAAATTGCTGAAAGCCAAATCAGCAGCCCCGGCTAAAAAGACGGCACCCAAAAAAGCGGCAGCGAAAAAGGTAACGGCAAAGAAAACCATCGTAAAAAAGGCTGCTTCGGCAAAGAAGAAAGCTCCGGCGAAAAAGGCGGCAGCGAAAAAAGCGGCTGCGAAAAAAGCTCCAGCCAAAAAGGCTCCGGCTAAAAAAGCGGCGGCAAAAAAATAGTGAGTAAAGACCGGCGCTTTGGCGTCGGTCGCTCAGGTTAACAGAACAGGAAGGGGAGTCTCATGAACATTCATGAGTACCAGGGAAAACAACTTCTGTCGAAGTATGGTGTAAGTGTGCCGCAAGGGCATGTGGCTTACACGGTTGAAGAGGCGGTCAAGGCGGCTGAAGAACTGGGCGGACCGGTCTTTGTCGTTAAATCACAAATCCACGCTGGCGGTCGCGGCGC
Organism: Rhodospirillales bacterium; assembly: GCA_021775105.1. GTDB lineage: Bacteria > Pseudomonadota > Alphaproteobacteria > Rhodospirillales > Casp-alpha2 > JAJFIJ01. The sequence goes on from JAJFIJ010000315.1 coordinate 5,086, forward strand.
TGGACGTTTTCAGGACAATCCGGACGGAAAAGGCGGCGTTCGCGTGGTCAAGTCCGCTGATGAAGTCCGCGAAAGCGCGACGGAAATGCTGGGTCATGTACTGGTCACCAAACAGACTGGTGCTGTCGGCAAGGAAGTCAAACGCCTCTATATCGAGGAAGGTTGCGATATTGCCCGCGAACTGTATCTGGGCATGCTGCTTGACCGGGAAACGTCACGCCTGACCATGATGGCCTCAACCGAAGGCGGTATGGAAATCGAGGAAGTCGCTGCTGCGACGCCGGAAAAAATTCTCAAGGTCGCCATTGATCCGGCGGTCGGCATGCGGTCTTACCACGCCCGCCAACTGGCGTTCGGCCTTGGCCTTGAAGGCAAGCAAGTTGGTTCTGCGGTCAAGTTCATGATGGCCATGTACAAGGCATTTACAGAGCTCGATTGCTCTATTGTCGAGATCAACCCGATGGTTGTGACCGGTGCGGGTGATGTCATGGCGCTAGATGCCAAACTTAATTTCGATGACAACGCGCTCTATCGTCATCCGGATGTTGCGGAGCTTCGTGATGAAGATGAAGAAGATCCGGCAGAACTGGAGGCTGGCAAGCATGAACTTAATTACATCAAGCTCGACGGCAACATCGGCTGCATGGTCAACGGTGCCGGATTGGCGATGGGGACCATGGACATCATCAAACTATACGGTGGTGACCCGGCCAACTTCCTTGATGTTGGTGGCGGAGCGACGAAAGAACGTGTAACCACGGCGTTCAAGATCATCCTCTCTGATCCCAACGTTGAAGGCATTCTTGTCAACATCTTCGGCGGAATTATGCGTTGTGATGTGATCGCTGAGGGCGTTGTTGCAGCGGCCCGCGAAGTCAGTCTGGATGTGCCTTTGGTGGTGCGTCTGGAAGGAACCAATGTTGAAAAGGGTAAAGAAATTCTTGCCAATTCCGGTCTTCCGATTGTTTCCGGAGATGATCTTGGCGATGGTGCCCAGAAAATTGTCAAAGCCGTAAAGGAGGCCCAGTAAATGGCTGTTCTCGTAAATGAAAACACCCGTGTCATTTGCCAGGGTTTTACCGGAGCGCAGGGCACATTCCATTCCGAACAGGCAATTGCCTACGGCACAAAAATGGTTGGTGGGGTGACGCCGGGCAAGGGCGGGACAACTCACCTTGATCTGCCTGTTTTTGATACGGTCAAGGATGCGGTTGCCAAAACAGAAGCGAACGCATCTGTCAATTATGTGCCGCCGCCGTTTGCCGCCGATGCCATTCTGGAAGCGATCGAAGCCGGCGTTGAGCTTGCGATCTGCATCACCGAAGGCATACCGGTTTTGGACATGGTCAGCGTCAAGCGCGCCCTTGAAGGTTCGAATACACGTCTGATCGGGCCGAATTGCCCGGGTGTCATCACGCCGGATGCCTGCAAAATCGGCATCATGCCGGGCCACATTCACAAGCGCGGCAAGGTCGGGATCGTATCGCGTTCAGGGACGCTGACTTATGAAGCTGTGGCGCAGACGACCGCTGCCGGATTTGGTCAATCGACCTGCATCGGGATTGGCGGAGATCCGGTTAACGGCACCAATTTTGTCGATTGCCTGAAACTGTTCGTCGAAGATGATGAAACGGAAGCCATTGTCATGATTGGCGAAATTGGCGGATCAGCTGAAGAAGACGGCGCCGAGTTCATCAAGGCGTCCGGCACCAAAAAACCGGTGGTCGGATTTATCGCCGGTTTGACCGCGCCTCCGGGACGGCGGATGGGCCATGCCGGGGCCATCATCGCCGGTGGCAAGGGTGGTGCTCAGGACAAGATTGAAGCGCTGAAGGCCGCCGGTATCCATGTTTCGGAATCCCCTGCCGGTCTGGGTTCCAAGATGTCTGAGGTGTTTGACGGGTAACCAGAATTTAAGTCACGCCCGTGTTCGGGCAGGGTAAACACTAGTGGAGGACACGGCGGTTTCGCCGTGGGACTGAGGATGACAGAACTTGATCCGACGCAATTCCTTTATACGGGAAACCAGATTTACATCGCCGAGATGTATGAACGTTATCTGGATGACCCGGGATCCGTTAACTTGCAGTGGCAGGAATTTTTCCAGGAACTGGAAGATGAC
>JAJFIJ010000316.1 GCA_021775105.1 Rhodospirillales bacterium
TGCGAAGCAGGTGATCGGGCGGAACCAAACTCTCAAGCGTCACCATCTCAAGTTCGGTTTGTTGCGCAGAAGGTTTTTTTAACATATCCCATTGAATCAAAAGTCCCCGCCAATGGCGAGGACTTTGTCAACGGTCTGAGGTGTGACGAACACCCGTTTAATTTCACCATAAGGGACATCCTCAATAAGAATTTTTGCGGCACCAATGGCGACCAAAGCGTTATCACTGAAAGCTCCCAGCATCAGGACATTCAATTTGGTCAGACCTTCAGAACTTTCCAGATGATTGCTTTCCACCGGATACAATTTATTGAGATACGCATCCGACTGCCTGATCAGGTCACCGACATCGGCGCGGGCAGGCGATATCTGTTCAATAATCATGACTCAACCCCCGCTCTTTCCACGGGTTAACGACAGGCAAATCCGGAAAGTCGAAATCGTCAACATTGCGGGTCGCCAGTTGCAGGCCATAGGCTAGCGCCGTCGCTGCCAGCAGGCTGCCGATGGCCGGGACGGAGCGGCCCACCCGGGCATTCAGCACGCCCCAGCGGTCGGCGACCAACGTGTCGACGGCCAGGATATGGTTTCCGAACCAGTCGGGAAGGTCATGCTCAAGCCAATTGATCAAACGCTCTCGCCGACGACCCCGATCGAGTTTTTCAACGCCTTTCCTGATTTCGCCGAGCGACAAAACACTCAGATAAAAGGCGTTGGACGGCAGGCTGTCGACCCATGCGACGACGTTGCGGTCCGGCTGGGCCCGGACAAGTTCGGAGATCACGTTGGTATCCAGCAGGATACTCAAAACGAGACGTCCCGGTCCGGTGATTTGTCGCGTTCGACATCCAGTTCCAGTCCGCTCAGCGGAGAGGCGCGAAGGAATTCGCTCAATGGCGGACGGGGGACCGCCAGGCGCTGGTAATCCTCCTGCGACAGAACCACAACGCTTGGCCTGCCATGGACGGATATCGCCTGCGGCCCTTCGTCATTGGCACAGCGCACCAGTTCACTGAGACGGGCTTTGGCGTCTTGCAATTGCCATGAATGCATATCAATTTCCTGACTAGTCTGTCTAGTCAGCATAGAGGAACGCAGTGACTAATTCAAGAACCCTGCTCTCCCGTGCCGTACCACTGCAACTTGTCCGCCAGTTCAACCACATGGCCGACGACGATCAGCGCCGGGCCGGGCAATTCGGCGTCGATAATGCGCCGGGGCAACGTCGCGATGGTACCGGTGACGACGCGCTGGTTGACCCGCGTGCCATTATCGATGGCGGCGGCGGGCGTATCTGATGGAACCCCGTGTTCGGCCATTGATTTCATGAACTCAGCGACCGAGTTAAGACCCATGTAGACGACAACGGTCTGGTTGGGCTGACTGAGCATGGTCCAGTTGAGGTCAAGCTTGTCGTCCTTGGTGTGCCCGGTGACAAACACGCAGGCCTGAGCATGATCACGATGGGTTAACGGAATGCCGGCGTAAGCCGCACATCCGCTGGCTGATGTGACGCCTGGCACAACCTGAAACGACACACCTTCCGACGCCAGCATCTCGATCTCTTCACCGCCGCGCCCGAAGGTGAACGGGTCTCCGCCCTTCAGACGAAGTACGCGTTTGCCTTGTTTCGCCAACCTGACCAGCGTGCGGCTGATTTCTTCCTGCGGCATGGCGTGATCGCCACGCGCCTTGCCAACAAATATCCGGTCGGCATCGCGGCGCACCAGATCAAGAATTTCGTCAGGCACAAGGCGGTCATGCAAGACAACATCGGCCTGCTGCATCAGGCGAATGGCGCGAAACGTCAACAGATCCGGATCACCGGGACCACTGCCGACCAGGTAAACCTCACCTGGCTGGGTTTCATCCTGCCCCTTTGCCTGTGTGTCGATCAGCTCAGTGATCATCCGTTTGGCACCATCGAGCTCACCCGATAGCACACGTTCACCAACGGCACCGCGGGCGATATTCTCCCAAAATCGCCGGCGGCGGTCGATATCGGGGATGGCATCCTTGACCTGACGGCGGTAGCCACTGGCGAAATCGGCCAACCTGCCAAGAGCCGCAGGCACCAGGCTTTCCAGTTTTTCGCGCAGCATCCGTGAAAGGATCGGAGCCTGACCGCCGCTTGAGATGGCGACAACCAATGGCGAACGGTCAACAATCGACGGCATGATGAAGGTCGACAGTTCCATGCGGTCAGCGACATTGACCAGCACGTCGCGTTCCTGCGCCGCAGCCGATACACGCTGTTCCAGTTCCTTGTCATCAGACGCGGCAAAAACCAGCCGCATGCCTTCGACGTCACCCGGCTCAAATTCACGACTTATGTGTTCAACACCATCAAGATCATTGAAGGCGGGGCAAAGTTCCGGCGCGATAACCCGTACCCGGGCTTTCGTGCGTTGCGCCATGGCGGTGCGCCGGGCCGCCATCGCACCGCCACCAACGACCAGAACCGACCGCTCAACCAGATCAATAAAGGCTGGAAACTGTTTCATTCGCCATCATCACCTAAATCCGCCTCACCCATGCAGCCCGACGCCCACGATGCCATCAGGCTGCCCCAGTGCTGCGCCGTTACCGGATCAAGTTCGAGCACAGTAAAACGGCTGCCTTCCTTTATACGAACGCGCAGAAGCTGAACATCATTTTCCGCCAGCACCTCAATAATTTCCACATCCTTGCCGAACGGTGTCTGGAACCGGTCCAGTGAGCGTGTCTGTCCTTCGATCATCCTGATCTCTCCATTACCTTGAACCCCCCATCACCTTGAACCCCAGGTAAATGCGTTTTCGACCATCGTTTCCCAGTTCCTTGGCGTATCGGCGAAATCGGGTTTGATATCGACCTGTAACATCGTTGCACCCTGCTTGCCGTGTTCGCCGATTGCCGTCATCAGGTCGGCAAAGGTCAGAACATCCGGGTTACGAACGATAAAATCGCTCAACCGTGTCATGTTATCAGGCATTTCCAGCTCCTTCCTTGCGAATAGATAAGCGATCCTCGAATCGCGCTCTTAAAAACAGGCGACCATTCCCGACTCCGACCGTCGCACCGTTCTGAAATGCGCTTCGTGTATGAAGCACATTATTGCTGATCAGTCCTTCACCAGCCGCCAATCGATGGTGAAAGGCCGGACCGTCGGGGTCTCCCAGCAGGTTCATCAAAAACTCACGGGCGCGTTCGAGGGTTTTTCCCGGTTTCCATTCAATATAGCGCTTGCGGGCCGAAAACCGCATGTGCAGGTAACCATCAATCACGGAATAAACAGGGCCCGTCCGGGCCGGGCGAATCAGGACACCGCTTTCGACGTTTTCCGGGATGGTCAGGGCATCGGGTTCCATCAGAACCCTGATATAATCCGGGTCCTCATCGCGCAGCCGAATATAGGCAATTTCCGGATCAAGCAATGATGAAACCCCGCCGTCTTCTGCCGGGCGTTCACAATGAAGCACCATACCAAGAACCTGGGAATCGGCGGCATTATAATATCCGTCCGTATGCCAGCTTAACGCCCGGTCAGTATAGGGGGCGTATTCGCCTTGCCGACCGGTTGCAATGTTCTGGATTTCGGTAACGCCGGGTTCTTCTGTATAGAGCGGCACATCTAGCCGGGTGAGCCCAAGCGCGTTTGCCAGTTTCAGCGCGCCATCTTTGCCAAGCGGCCGATCAACACGATAAAGCGCCATGTTGGTTTTTGCACACAGCCGAGAGATCGCGTCGCGTTCAGTCAGGCTGGGCGAGTCCGGGTCGGCTATGGAAACACGTATCGCATCGGCGCTGTCTGGATAATCGACAAGCTTGTTGCGACGCCAGTCCAGATAGGCCTGATCGTTTAACAAATCAAAGGGCGAATTCTGTTCTTCGCCAAAGGCATCGGATACCGGGTTACGCATAGCGGATCGGATCTTGTTCATGGGTCAAACATAAGAGCTTTTGGGGCACTCTCAACCGAAAAACCGGCTCGCATTCAAAGAATGTGGAAAGTGCAGAATTCTCTCTCTTGAACATTATACAAAAACTGAATATGATGATTTTTGTCAGATAAGTCCAGTAGGACGCTGACCTGCGGAAAACATGGGGAAACATCATGGGTCCGTTAACAGGAACCGCATACTTTTAGTTTTTGGCGCAGAGCGCCGCAGCTGGAGAAGTGGAGGACGTCGTGACCAAAAAAACACATGACACCAAACTACTGGATCAACTGGAAGATGGCCCGTGGCCAAGCTTCGTCACCGGTTTGAAGCGCCTCGCCAATAATGAGGACGCCCCTCATTCCGACATGATGAAAGACCTTATGGGTCAACTGGAGCATTCCTACGAAACGCGTCGTGGATACTGGAAGGGCGGCACGGTCAGCGTGTACGGCTATGGCGGTGGTATTATCCCGCGGTTTTCGGAAGTCGCCGAAAAATTTCCTGCTTCAAAAGAGTTTCACACCCTACGCGTTCAGCCTCCAGCAGGCCTGCATTATACTACCGATGTTTTGCGCCAGATGTGCGATATCTGGGAAGAACACGGTTCCGGTCTGATCGCCTTTCACGGTCAGAGTGGCGACATCATGTTTCAGGGCTGCTCGACCGATGATACCCAGGGCGCTTTTGATGCCCTGAACAAAATCGGTTTCGATTTGGGTGGCGCTGGCCCTGCGCTCAGAACATCAATGAGCTGCGTCGGTCACGCGCGTTGCGAACAGTCATGTTATGACGAAGTGCGCGCGCACCGCACGGTGATCAACGCCTTTCTTGATGAAATGCATCGCCCGGCGTTGCCCTACAAATTCAAGTTCAAATTTTCCGGCTGCGCCAACGATTGTGTTAATGCCATTCACCGCGCCGATTTTGCGGTTATCGGCACCTGGCGCGACGACATGAAAGTCGATCAGGAAGAAGTCAAAGCCTACGTCCGCCAAGCCGGTCGCAAATACACCATTGATAATGTCATCACCCGCTGCCCGACCAATGCGTTGAGCCTGAACGACGATGATACGCTGGATGTCGATAACCGGAGCTGCGTGCGCTGCATGCACTGCATCAACGTCATGACCAAGGCGCTGTCGCCGGGTGATGACAGAGGTGCCAGCATCCTGATTGGTGGCAAACGGTCGCTGAAGATTGGCGATCAGATGGGATCGGTTGTCGTGCCGTTCATGAAGCTGGATACGGACGAAGATTTCGAAAAACTGGAAGCGCTGGCAGAAACCTGCATTGAATTCTTTGCCGACAATGCGCTGGAACACGAACGCATCGGTGAATGTATCGATCGCATCGGCATGCCGGCATTCCTAGAAGGCGTTGGCATCGAGATTGATCCCAACATGATTAATCATCCGCGCACCAATTCCTACGTCCGCACCGACGACTGGGACGAGGAAGCGGAAAAATGGCGTGAGCGTCAAGCTGCCGCCAGCGCCGCAGAATAAGGGGGCAGGATTATGAACGAAGTCAAAGCTACACCACGCCGCCCGGTCGAAACCGGGGTTCCGGACCCGTTCCCCTACATGCATCCGGTCATGGTGAAAAATTACGGTAACTGGGACTGGCATGATCGTCTGCGTCCGGGTGTCCTTCATCATGTTTCCAAAAGCGGTGATGAAATCTGGACTGTGCGCGCAGGCACGCAACGCCAGATGGATGTATTCACCATCCGCAAGCTTTGCGATATCGGCGATAACTTTGCCGATGGTTTTGTGCGCTTCACGACGCGCAGCAATATCGAGTTCATGCTTGATGATGTCGCCAGGGTTCAGCCGCTGATCGACAAGCTGACCGAAGAAGGGTTCCCCGTCGGCGGCACCGGCAACTCGGTATCGATGATTTCCCATACCCAGGGCTGGCTGCATTGCGACATTCCGGGAACGGATGCCTCCGGCGTCGTCAAATCCCTGATGGACAGCCTACACAAGGAATTTATCACCGAAGAAATGCCCAATCGCGTCCGCATCACGACATCTTGCTGTCAGATCAACTGTGGCGGTCAGGGCGATATCGCGATTAACGTGCAATACACCAAACCCCCTGTGATCAACCATGATCTGGTGGCTAATGTTTGTGAACGCCCGGCTGTTGTTGCCCGCTGTCCAGTTGCCGCCATTCGTCCGGCCATGGTCAATGGCAAGGCGACACTGGAAGTTGACGAGAAGAAATGCATTTGCTGCGGCGCATGTTATCCGCCCTGCCCGCCAATGCAGATCAATTCAGACGAGTCGACCAAACTGGCGATCTGGGTTGGTGGTAAACATTCGAACGCGCGTTCCAAACCGACATTCCACAAACTGGTCGTCGCCAACCTTCCCAATAACCCGCCACGCTGGCCGGAAGTTGAAGAAGTCGTGATGAAAATCCTGTACGCCTACAAGGACGATGCCCGTCACTTCGAACGCGTTGGCGAATGGATCGACCGCATCGGCTGGCCGCGTTTCTTCGAGATGATCGACAATCCGTTCACCCGTCATCACATCGATGACTTCCGTGGCGGTCGGGAATCATTGAATCAGTCGACGCATATTCATTTCTAGTTTGTTTAATGACGTTTAGGGAAACGACATGAAGTTTGGACTGCTGATCAACGAAGGGCCCTTTACCCATCAGGCGTCAGATTCGGCCTATCAGTTCGCCAAGGCGGCGATTGAGAAGGGCCATTCGGTGCCCCGGGTATTCTTCTATTTTGACGGCGTCAACAACGCCAACAAACTTTCCGAACCACAATCGGATGACCGTAATCTGGTCAAGTTGTGGGGAGAATTGGCGACCGAACATGGCATCGACCTTGTCGTCTGCGTAGCAGCGGCGTTACGGCGCGGCATCAAGGACGAGATTCTTGCCGAAGGGTTTCGGATTTCCGGCCTCGGGCAACTTGTCGAACTGGGTATGGCGATGGACCGCACCCTGACCTTCGGAGACTGATTGATGAACGACGCAGCAGAAATTGAATTTGATACCGAAGGCGTCAAAAAGCGGTTTGCCTTTATCAACCGCAAGGCCCCCTACGGCAGCATCTATGCGCTGGAAATTCTGGAAATGGTACTGATTTCCGCGGCCTTCGAACAACACGCGATTATCGCCTTTATCGATGATGGTGTTTACCAGATTAAAAAGGACCAGAACGCCAAGGTTCTTGGTATGAAAAATTTTTCCCCGACCTACCGCATCATTGAAGACGAAAAAGAAGACGCCGACGAAGATGACGATATCGATATGGAATGGCGGATCGTCGTTGAGGAAGAATCGATGACTGCACGGGGCCTGACACCGGAAGATCTCGTCATCGGCGTTGAAGTTCTGCCGAGCGCCGAACTGGCGGACCTGCTGGATGCGCAGGAAGTGGTGTTGTCGGCATGAGTACGGAAAACGGTATGCTTCACACAGTTAACAAATCACCGTTCGAGCGCAACGCACTGGAAAGTTGCCTGCGCCTCGCAAAAAAGGGGAGCGCCATTCTTCTGATCGAAGACGGCGTTTATGCCGCCCTCGCCGGCACGGCGATGAGCGACAAGGTTTCTGCCCGCATGGGTGATTTCAGTTTTTATGTTTTGGGTCCCGATGTGAAAACACGCGGGCTTGGTGAATCACCCCTGATCGATGGCGTTAACGTCATTGATTACAGTGGTTTTGTTGATCTGGCAGCGGAATCAAGCGCTGTGCAGTCATGGCTATAACGGAGGACTATTATGGCTTACGAACTTAATGGAAGCACATTTGAAGCGGATGAAGAAGGCTATCTTGTCGATCTTGCTGCATGGAACGAAGAACTGGCGGACCTGATTGCCAAGGATGAAGACATCGACATGAACGATGATCACTGGGAAGTGGTCAATTTCCTGCGCAACTACTACGAAGAATATCAGGTGGCACCGGCCATTCGTGTTTTGACAAAAGCCGTCAAAAAAACGCTTGGGCCGGAAAAGGGCAACAGCGGATATCTCTATGAGCTGTTCCCCTATGGCCCGGCCAAGCAGGCATGTAAAATTGCCGGCCTGCCAAAACCGACCGGCTGCATCTGATCGATATCTGAACTGCTGAACCGCCGGAGGGACCCTTCCGGCGGAGGGGAGCGTAACGCCGAAACCGGAGGTGCGGACAAGTGGCAACAGTATTTGCGATTCTGCTCTACGCCGCAACGGCGATTCTGGTTATTGGCGTCGCCCTGAAGGTTCGCCAGTACGCCCGCACCCCGGCCCCTCTGAAAATCCCGACCACGCCTGCGCCAACGACAACCGGTGGCGTGGTTTTCCGCATGTTTCGCGAAGTCGCCTTTTTCGAGAGTCTGTTCAAGGCCAGCAAATGGACATGGGCATTCGGTTATATTTTTCATGCCGCCCTGCTGCTCGTCATTCTTCGCCATTTTCGTTATTTCACCGATCCGGTCTGGGACGTCATCGTCCTTATTCAGCCCTTCGGTATTTACGCCGGGTTCGCCATGATGATCGGCTTGGGCGGATTGTGGGTGCGCCGGTTTGCTGTTGATCGTGTCCGATATATCTCCGGCCTGTCCGATCATCTGATGCTGGCATTGTTGGTTGCCATTGGCCTGACGGGCCTGGCGATGAAAAATGTCGCTCCCACCGATATCATTCAGCTCAAGGCGTTCGCTCTGGGACTTGTATATTTTGACTGGCAGCCCCTGCCCAATGATCCACTATTGATAGCCCACCTGTTACTGGTTGCGATCTTGATGATCATTTTTCCGTTCAGCAAATTGCTGCATGCGCCGGGGGTGTTTTTCAGCCCGACCCGCAATCAGGTCGATAACCCGCGTGAGAAACGACACCTTGCCGCCTGGCAGAAGGCCGCTGTCAAACAATCCGGGGGCGACTGACTATGGCTGATTTTGAAACCCCGGTCCTTCAGGGTTATACGGAAACACCGGCGGTCAAACCCGGTGCCATGGCCCACAGCCAACCTTATGTCGCCGCGCCTCAACATCAGGAGGCTCTCGGTTTTCCCGGCAAACTGGTTGACGACTGGCAGGAAAAAGCCATCGACAAGTTCGGCGATCTGCTGACCAACTCCCGCGCCTTGCAGGTCTATATGGACAGTTGCGTCAAATGCGGGGCGTGCACAGATAAATGTCATTATTTTCTGGGCACGGGTGATCCGAAAAATATGCCCGTCGCGCGCCAGGATTTGATGCGCAAGGTCTATCGCCGCTACTTCACCTTCACCGGCAAGTACATGCCCTGGCTGGTCGGTGCGGAAGACCTGACCGAAGGTGTGCTGGATGACTGGTACAGTTATTTCCACCAGTGTTCGCAATGCCGCCGCTGCTCTGTCTATTGCCCTTACGGCATCGATACGGCGGAAATTTCCATGGCGGCGCGGGAAATCATGGACCACGTCGGCAAGGGTCAGAAATACTGCAACGAAATTATCGGCAAGGTTCATAACATCGGCAACAACCTCGGTTTGCCGGAGAAGGCCTTGCGGGCGACGCTGGCGGATCTGGAAGAAGAAATCGAGGAAGATACCGGTGTCGCCGTCCGTTTACCGGTCAACGAAAAAGGGGCGGAAGTTCTGCTGATCACACCGAGCGCTGATTTCTTTGCCGAACCGCATGTCGATGGCCTGATCGGTTACGCCAAGGTTTTTCATCAGGCCGGGATCAGCTGGACTTTAAGCTCCTATGCGTCGGAAGCGGCCAACTTCGCCATGTTCATCGGCTCGACCGAACAGATGAAAGAAATCTGTGAACGTATCCGCAAGGCCGCCGAAGACCTCGGTGTTAAACGCATTGTCGTTGGCGAATGCGGACATGCCTGGCGGGTTGCCTATAACTTCTGGAATACGCTGGCCGGACCGTTTGATTTTCTTGATCCGAATTATCCGGTTCCCCAGCATATTTGCGAATTTACCTATGATCTTATCCA
>JAJFIJ010000317.1 GCA_021775105.1 Rhodospirillales bacterium
GTGGCTGTCGTCGCGGTAGTTCCAGTCGTCGCCGTGGTTCCGGTCGTGGCTGTCGTCGCGGTAGTTCCAGTCGTCGCCGTGGTTCCGGTCGTAGCTGTAGTTGGCGTTGTTGCCGAAGTAACAGTAGTTGCCGTCGTGCCCGTCGTGGCTGTTGTGGCGGTGGTTCCCGTGGTTGCGGTCGTCCCGGTTGTTGCAGTTGTCGCGGTCGTCGCTGTTGTGGCTGTCGTCGCGGTAGTTCCAGTCGTCGCCGTTGTCGCCGTGGTTCCGGTCGTGGCTGTCGTCGCGGTAGTTCCGGTCGTGGCTGTCGTCGCGGTAGTTCCGGTCGTAGCTGTAGTTGCCGTCGTGGCGGTGGTTCCCGTGGTTGCGGTCGTGCCGGTTGTTGCGGTAGTTCCAGTCGTAGCGGTTGTTGGCGTTGTCGCGGTGGTTCCGGTCGTGGCTGTCGTGGCGGAGGTTCCCGTGGTTGCGGTCGTGCCGGTTGTTGCAGTAGTTCCAGTCGTAGCGGTTGTGGCTGTCGTCGCGGTAGTTCCAGTCGTCGCCGTTGTCGCGGTGGTTCCGGTCGTAGCTGTAGTTGGCGTTGTTGCCGAAGTAACAGTAGTTGCCGTCGTGCCCGTCGTGCCCGTCGTGGCTGTTGTGGCGGTGGTTCCCGTGGTTGCGGTTGTTGCAGTTGTCGCGGTCGTCCCGGTCGTCGCTGTTGTCGCGGTAGTTCCAGTCGTCGCCGTTGTCGCCGTGGTTCCGGTCGTAGCTGTAGTTGGCGTTGTTGCCGAAGTAACAGTAGTTGCCGTCGTGGCTGTAGTAGCGGTGGTTCCCGTTGTTGCAGTCGTCGCGGTTGTTACGGTAGTCGCGGTTGTTGGCGTCGTCGCGGTTTCAGCAGCAGGTTCTTCAGCATCGCCTTCTTCGTCATCTTCTTCTGCGACCGGATCAGGAGGAGGCAAGGGGTCAGGCTGATTTGTCGGCTCGGGGTCTTCAGGTACTTCTCCTCGGGGGATTTCAATGTCGTCTTCCGGGAGGGGTTGGTCAACGAACGGAATCGGATCCTGCTGACCGGGTGTTCCGGCCTCGATCTCGGGGAGATCAGGTTGCGGAGGCGGATCGCTGGTCGCAATTTCCGGCGCTGCGGTTGATGCGCCACCCGTTTCGTCAACAAAACTTCGCGCAGCTACATTGCTTTCGCCCAACTGAACGTTTTCCAGTCCTGCATCATCTGCGGCTTCCGGCGCATCGCCGATCTCTTCAAGTTCATCAATTTCAGGCCCACCGTCATCTTCCGATAACGACGTCAGATCATCAAAAAGCTGTGCTTCCTCACTGGAGGCTCCACCTTCTTCGCCAGGTTCCTGATCGTCTTCTTCTGCCATTTTCGCCTGCTGGATTACCCGTCAAATACGGGATTTCTGGAAAACTGCACTCAAGTGTAATCAGTTGGACAACAATTCCAACCTGACCATGAGTTATAGTTAGCGCAATTGGCTGAAGGTAGTATGACAACAGCGAAATCGCCGCGGGATCAGATAACTTCATCCTCGCGTGACACGGTTTCGCCATAACGGCTTAAGGTCGGTGGTTTTAACCCCTCATAGAGCGTTTGCAGGCGACTGTTGACGTGGGCGTTGGATTTATCGAACAGGCTGGAGCCATCATCGCCCGTATCGACAATAAATGGGCCGAAATTTTCCACGTCAAAAATCCACAAGGCCTGAGCAAGCCCCAGTTCGTCCAGCCACAGCGCATCGACCGTGCGTTTGATGCCACGACCGAGCAAGGCCCCCGTACCATACCCAACCGTGGTCAGATATTTGGCACCAACCGGCAAAAACAGGTCACGGTAGCTTTCTTCTGACATACCGCCTTTGCCGATGATCAGTTTGGCTTTTGATGTCTCGAACCAGGCTGGCATCCATTTGCCGAAGCGAAAACTCGCCGTCGCCGTCACCGCGCCAACATTAAAAGTGCCATCATCATTTTTGGATGCCGCAGGAGAGCAATGGAAATTGATGTTGGAGATTGCGGGCAAATCAACGGGTAATTTGATGCCGGTTTCAAGGACCCGCTTGTAGACACCTTCGCGCGCCGTATAGACCGTTCCGGAAATAAAAACGATGTCACCTTGATTAAGCGCTGCAACCTGCTCATCGGTGACCGGGGAATTGATGTTGACCGTCCTCAGTTTTGGTTCGTTCATTGGATTCCCTCCCGGCGGTAATAGGGTGTGAACCATTCCGGATCGTCGCGATATTCGATGCGCCCGTCATCGTAAATGCGTGCCGTCGCCCGACGAGAGGACAGGCAGAATGTATGAATACTCATCGGCATGCCCCCTGTATGTGTGTATCCGACTTCAATGTTACAATCGACAACCATCGAATTGCCGACATAACCCATAGGCCCCATACCGATCGAATTGCCGAGCTCCTTGAGCTCGTTCTCAAGTGTCGCAATTTCCGGATCCGGGTTGCGTTCACCAACAATGCGTAACGAGCAGGCTTCTTTGCCAAGCCGCATGCAGGTGTCCTTGTTGCCGCCGAGGCCAACGCCAACGATTGCCGGTTGGCAAAACAGGCCGCGCCGTCCGAATTGGACCATGACATCAAGAAAGAACCGTTTAATGCCGTCGATGCCGTCACCCGGAAACAGCATTCGGTAATCTGTTCCGAACAGGCCACCCTTGTGGACAGTGATCAGGTCAACCCAGTCGCCGTCCGGCTCGAAGGCGTACTGAACTTCCGGGGCGTGCTGACCGACATTGTTGTCGTAGTCCTTGCGATTGATCGGGTGTACCCGATTGGGGCGAAGCGGAATCGCGTGAGTGGCTTCTGCGGTCGCCTTGCGAACGGCCCGCTCCAGCGCCACGAAACCACCTTCGACCTGCGCTTCGTTTCCGGATTTGACATAAAATCTGGGCAGGCCCGTATCCGCACACATCGGGCGGCGATCCTGCTCGGCGGCTTCCCAGTTTTCGATCATCGCTTTCAGGACAAACTGACTAAGGTGCTCGGGCTCATTGGCCGTCATTTCCTTGATGCCGTTCCTGAAGTCGGGAGGGATTTCGATACTCGCCTTGGCGGTCAGATCGAACGCAGCTTTTTCAATTGCAGAAATTGGAATCATCGTCTTTCTTTCACATCATGTGTCGATACGGCCAAGATCGCGGACAAAGCTGCGAGTTTGACTGTAAGTGTCCTGATATTTCAAGTCCTATATAGCTCTATAGTTTCTAAAAAATCAAGTTCAACTCTTTTGTGTCAGTTTTCCGGCGACAAACTCGGCTGCGACCGAAGCCGTAATCACAATAATTGCCAGAAGTTGCGTCATGGTCAGGGGTTGGGCCAAAATCAGCACCGCCAGTATCGCTGCGATTACTGGTTTCAGGAAAAACAGGTAGCTGCCGCGTGTGATATCCGGCACGGCGGCCAAGCCGCCAATCCATAAAAACTGGGTGATGGTGGTATTCCAGAAGGCAATCGTCAGCAGCGACCAGAGTGCTTGCCCTTCGAGCATCAGCAGCCGGTTCGGCGTCGCCCAGATGCCGAATGTCAGGCCAACGACCAGCCATAACCCAATGGCTCCCAAGAACATGGAAATTGCGGTTATGCGTAATGCACCATATTCGCTAATCAGCGGACGAATGAGAACCGAATAGGCGGCAACTGCCGCAGCGCAGGCCATCGCCAGGAAGATGCCCAGAAGGTTTTCTGTCGATCCGCCCAGTTTTGCGAGGTAGCCGTCAGTAATAAGCAGCGCAATACCGATGACTGCACAGGCACCGCTAGCGTATTTCGACATGGAGATGCGCTGACCGTTAATAATCAGGGTCGAAATGGCAACGAAGATGGGAATGGTGGTGACCACGGTCGCGACCTGCGGAACAGAAGCAAAATCCAGTGACCAGTGAAACACCAGGTATCCGATGGTGACGCCGAGCAGCGACAACCCCAACAGGCGCCAGCCATGCGTCCGGAAGGGAGCAATCAGATCACGGCTGGATGGCAGCACCAATGCCACGATCACCAGCCCGGCGCTGCCCAGAACAAATCGCCAGACCGAGAGTTCCGGTCCGCCGATGCCCGACAGCACGGCAAAGAATTCGGTTGAGGCGTGACCCAGCACGCCGACGAAAACGGCTAGATAGGCAATCCACGAGTGCCGGTGCCAAAGCGTCATGGTCAAATGCGCCCGGTAAAATCTAACAGTATTTTGGAAAGTTCTGCCGGACGTTCGGCGGGCAGTAAATGTGCGGCATTCGCCATATCGATACGCTCAACGCCGGGAAGGCGTGCGCACAATGTATCGACATCCTTGGAGTCCAGAAAAACGCGATCCTGCAAACCGGTAATGACCAGAACAGGCAGCGTAAGTTTTTCATAAGCGACATCCCAGTCGGTATCGCCGGCATTTTTGAGCAGATTGTAATGCCCGGCGGTTTCATTTAGCGGTGAATAGGCGGCGCTGGTCAAAAAGTTCTCGCGGTTGTCGGCCTGCCAGTCCTGATTGAACAGCAACGGCGCGTAGAGATCCCTGAACAGGTCCAGCCCGCCAACCTCGGCACAGCGTACCAACGCATCGTTGATCCAGCGCAGGCGGGGGCCATCGCAGCGGAGCGTATTGATCAACACCAGACCATGGCAGTCTACGCCATCAATGCCGTCCAGCCAGGCCCGGGCGGCGAACAGCCCGCCGATTGATAACCCCGTCAGAATGACATTGGTTGGCGCAATTTGCGTGAGCAAGCGACGGGCATCGCTGATGATCACATTGGCATCAATGGCGGTTTTTGGATCGAACGGGCTGTCGGTCTGGCCCCTGAAATTGAAGCTCAGCGTGCCATGACCATTTTCACGAAGGGTTTCACCAATGGTGCCTTCCCACATCCCGGTGTCGCCCGTCAGTGCGTTGAAAAAAACGAATGTTTTGCCACTTGGTGACAGGGGCGGAGCGTAGAGATGAAACAATCCGTTCAGATCGTCCAGCTTGTAGATTGACATATGACTCGCTCTAATAACTTTACAGACTACTCAGAATATGGCGGTCGAGCTAAGGAGTCTATGCAGGCGAGGCAACATTATCCCAGGACATGGCGAAGCAGGACGACGCAACCGACACCACCGCCGACGGCGACCAGCATCGGGAACCGCCAGGCAAGCAGGATGGTCAATCCGGCGGCAAGTGCTTCTGCCAGGCCAGCGGAAAATGCAGCAGGTGTTACGATGGCGGTCAGGATAGCACCAGGAACGGCATCAAGAGCACCTGCCAGTCGACCACTGACCTGCACCTTGCCCATCGCCCAATAACCGACCACACGGGTAAAGGCCGTAACCCCAGCCATGCCGAGAATGGTAATGACAGCCCAGGTGTCCATCATCGGCTTTTACCTTTGTAGAGAATCGCTCCGGCGATAACACCGGCAACGCTGCCGGCAAAGATATACCACACGCCCGGAAGATACCGGTGGGTCAGATAAGCCACGCCGGCGCTGATAATCAGCGGCGGAACATCGCGACGGGTTTTGCAAAACCCCATCACCAGGGCAATGAAAACGGCGATAAAAACAAAATCAAAACCGTATTTTTCCGGCTCTTTTACCAGATGACCGAACGTCACGCCGAGAGCCGAGAAAAACAGCCAGTTGACGTAAAAAGGAATAACCAGACCAAAGACATAGGGTACGGCAAGTGGGCGTTCGGCGGATTTCCGGAGCGCCATCGCCCATGTTTCATCGGCGAACACCAGAACGAAAGGCCAGCGACAGTAAATTGGCAAGTGCTTGATATGAGGGGCCAACGCCGCCCCCATCAAAATCAGGCGCAGATTGACCATCAACGTGATGCCGATAATCGTCATCACGGGAATTGGTGATGCCCACATCCCAAGCGCCGTGAACTGGGAAGCTCCTGCGTATACCAGTCCACTCATCATCAGCATTTCAAGATGATTGAGGCCGGAACCGGCGGCCATCGCCCCGACCATTAAGCCGAACGGCGCCGCCCCTATTGACAGCGGCAGCATCTCTGTCATGCCGCGAAGGAATGAGTCCTGAGCCGGTTGCGTCATCCGGACAGCTCTGGGCCATGTAAAATGACCTGCCCGTTTGACAGTTCGAAAAATTGGTCATGTGGGCGATCAAGGGCGCGAATTTCATGCACATCAAGACCCAGATACCGTCCCCTGACCACGCTGCCGGTGCCGCCGTGAGAAACGGCAATCCAGACGGCATCGCCGTCCCAGTGCTTGCGGGTCTCATCAAGCCAGCCATCTACGCGGGCGGACAGGGCATCATAACTCTCGCCGCCGCCCGGAATGACAAAATCTGCCGGATTGTCGACCCGCGTTTGCCATTGGCCCGGATACTCCTGATCGATTTCTGCTGCTGTCATGCCCTGCCACGCGCCGTAGTTCATTTCCATCAGCCTGTCATCCGTCCTGATATCCTCAAATCCGATGCCCAGCGCCTTGCAGATGATTTCCGACGTGACCAGTGTGCGACCGAGCGGGCTGGAAACAAAATGAACGTGTTTTGTGTCCTCAATCAGTTCAGCCAACAACTGACCGTTCTGTCGGGCCTGCCGTAATCCGTTTTTGGTCAGTTCAGAATCATTCTGACCCTGATAACGACCCGCGACATTAAATACGGTCTCGCCATGTCGAAGAAGAAAGAGTGGCATTGGGTGGCCCTGACAAAGAGGTGAACTGGATAAGAATACAAAAAAGTGAGGGGAGGAACCGCAGAGGTCAAGGGGTTAGATTGTCAGGCAGCAATATATTCAGCCCCTTGTATGGCCTGTATTCCCCCCCGATACTGGAAAACGAATTGGCGCTGGTATTGTGGAAACTCAATGGAAGAATTTGACTATATTATCGTTGGGGCTGGTTCGGCTGGGAGTGTTCTGGCAAACCGCCTGACGGAAGATGCGGATGTGCGGGTATGTGTGCTTGAGGCCGGACCGGCAGACCGGAATCCGTTTATTCATATTCCTGCCGGGTTTATGAAAACCTTCACCAATCCGGATGTGAACTGGCTTTACGATACAGAACCGTCGGAATGGACGGGCGGGCGCAGAATTCAGGTGCCGCGCGGCAAAACCCTTGGTGGTTCCAGTTCAATCAACGGCCACATATATACGCGTGGGCAACGCCTGGATTTTGATGGTTGGGCACAACAGGGAAACAGAGGTTGGGGATACGCCGACGTGCTTCCCTATTTCAAGCGGTCGGAAGGCCGGATCGGCGACGGGGATGATAAATTCCGTGGCCGTGACGGGCCGCTGACCGTTACGGATATCGACTGGATTCATCCGCTCTGCGAAGCTTTCATTGAAGGTGCGGTGAGTTTTGGGATTCCGAGAAATCCTGATTACAACGGAACATCGCAGGAAGGCGTCGCTTATACGCAACGCAACATCCATAAAGGTCGCCGGGTCAGTGCGGCGCGGGCTTTCCTGCATCCGGCCATGAAACGCGCCAATCTGCGGGTGCAAACAAATGCCCATGCGACCTCAGTTATTTTCGACGGCAACCGCGCCGCTGGAATTCGCTACAATGTGGGTGGTCGTAACGGGTCCTCACGCGAAGTCAGGGCGGCACGGGAAGTCTTGCTTTGCGGGGGCGTGATAAATTCTCCGCAATTGCTCCAGCTGTCCGGTGTCGGTCCCCGGAAACTGCTTGCGAACTCAGGCCTTCCGTTAACGCATGTCCTGCAAGGTGTCGGTGAAAATCTTTGTGATCATTATGCGCCACGGTTTTCTGCACGGGTTAAAAATTCAAGCAGTATCAATGAATTGACACGCGGCTTGCCGTTGCTTGGGCAGATTGCCAAATGGATGACGACCCGAAAGGGCGTTTTGTCCCTTAGCCCTTCACTGGTCTATTGTTTCTGGCATTCTGATGAAGCCATCAGAAACGGCGATCTGCAACTGACGTTTACACCGGCAAATTATAAGGAAGGGGTGCAGTCTGCGCTTGATGATCAGCCCGGAATGACCGTCGCATCATGGCAGCAGCGCCCGGAAAGCCGGGGTTATGTGCGAATACGGAACGCCGATCCCTTCGATAAACCGATCATCCAGCCCAACTATCTGGACCGGGAAACGGATCGCCGCGTGTTGCTGGCGGGTATGAAACTCGCCCGGCAATTGCTTCAGACCGATCCCCTGAAACCGTATTTTGAAAGTGAGATATTTCCGGGGCCTGACGTCCGTACGGATGGTGAGTTGCTTGACGCCGCACGGCAACGCGCGACGACGACGTTCCATCCCATGGGAACCTGCAAAATGGGGCCTGAAAGTGACCCGGATGCCGTTGTCGATGATGAGCTTCGAATTCACGGCCTGACAGGGATCAGGGTTGTTGATGCGTCGGTCATGCCAACCATGCCTTCCGCCAACCTGAATGCGGCGACGATCATGATCGCGGAAAAAGCGGCTGACATGAGAAGGGGACGAGCGCCGCTGCCTGCCGTGGATCTTGCAGATTAAGATAAAAACGGACGCAATCTTTATGGACTCAAGTCTGACGCAGGCCTATAGCTTGGTTCCGCACTACGGCTCTGTCCCGAAAGTTGATGTCTATGAGTTCCATTCTGTTTCTCGGCCTGTTGATCGGCATGCAGCACGCGCTTGAGGCGGATCATGTGGCGGCCGTGTCTTCCATCGCTGCACGTCAGAAATCTGTCAAACGGATCATTGCTCATGGAGCGGTATGGGGTGTCGGACATACGCTGGCATTGATGACCTTTGCCGGAACCGTGCTGGTTCTCGGGCTGGAAATCGGCGGGCAGATGGCCGGGTGGCTGGAATTTGTCGTTGGCCTCATGCTGGTCGTGCTGGGGGGGCATGTTTTATATCGCCTGCACCATGATCGAATTCATTTTCATACCCACGCACATGGTGATTCACGACACTTTCACGCCCATTCTCATGCCGGTGAGCGCGAAGAGCACGACCCGTCCCGCCACAACCACGAACACCACCCCGGTCTGCCGGTTCGCACACTTCTGGTCGGCGTAATACACGGTATGGCGGGTTCGGCGGCTTTGCTGATTTTGACTACGGCAACGCAGCCTTCAATCAGCGGCGGTTTGATTTATGTAACGATCTTTGGCGTGGGGTCCATTCTTGGCATGGCCGCCCTTTCAGCCGTGATTGCCGTGCCGTTTGCCTATTCGGCAAAATACCTGAGTTGGGCGAACGGTGCCCTGCAACTGACTGTCGGATCGGCTACCGTAATACTGGGTGGATTGACCATGTTGCGTCACGGATTTCCGGAAATTCTCTGAAACCAATTTCGGTTTTCTGAATTAAAGCCCGACTTGCCTTGCAAGGGTAGGCGTGCAACGCTTTTACCCGCGACGGGATGAGGGGAGCGTCGTCGGAGACTGTCACCGCAATGCATGGTAATTCAGGAAAATTGGAGAAATGGCCCTGGGTCATCGCCGGACTGTTGGTTCTGGTGTTCATAATTGGCAAAGCTACGCCTGCCGTCCGGTTGGCCGAAAACTGGTCACTTGATTGGCGAACAGCGCGTCTGGGACCGGTAACTGAAACCAATGACGATATCATTTTTGTTACAATTACCGAAGATCTGTTGTCGAAGCTGGCCTATCGTTCGCCGGTTGATCGCGGCGTTCTGGCCAGTCAGCTCCGCACTTTGGAGCAGGCCAAACCAAAGGCTGTGCTGATTGATCTTCTGTTTGACCAGCCGACCGAGCTTAGAAAAGACCGCCAACTCCATAACGTCCTGAAAAATTTCTCTTCACCCCTGGTCGTTGCGGCGGCCGGTGACGTGGAGGGGTTGAGTGAAGATCAGGTCCATTTTCTTGGTAAGTTTCTAAAGGGGATCCAAACAGCACGGGCCAATCTGTTCACCGATACCGTAGACAACCGTGTGCGATGGCTGCCCGGCACGTCAGACTTCGAACGTCCCGGCATGGCGGCCAGTATCGCCAGAATCACCGGGGCGGATGTTCCTGAGCATCGATTTAGGATTCTCTACAAACAGCCGGCGACGGAGACTGCTACTGTTTTTCGTCACTTTCCACTCCACATGGTGTCGTTTCTGCCGCAATCTTGGTTTGCGGATAAAATCATTATCATCGGTGCCGATCTGCCGCATGCCGACCGGCATTCGACACCGGTTGATATCATTGGCGGCGCCAGTATCACGCGAATGGCAGGTGCCCTGATTCACGCGCACGGTATTGCGCAATTAATGGAGGGGCGGTTCTTTTCCGAATTTGGTGATTGGGCAGATTTTGGATTGTTTACCCTGCTCAGCGCCACGGGTGCCGGGCTGGCAATGCTACGCTGGCCATGGGTTGCCAAATTGCTGGCGGGTGGATTGGTCTTTGCAGGGTATTTTGCGCTCAATTGTCTGCTTTATGTGAAAGTTGACCTGATATTGCCTGTTGTGGGACCGCTTTCAGGTCTGTTTTTTGCGTTTTTCTTTTGCTCAGTGGCGCTTGAATATATCGCCCGCCAGCAACGTCAGTTCATCCGTGATGCCTTTTCCCAATATATTTCGCCGGGGATTGTTGATCATCTTCTGGGTAATCCTGAACAGTTAAATCTGGGCGGTGAAGTTCGTGAAGTCACTTATCTGTTTACCGACCTGGCCGGTTTCACGACCCTGACCGAGAAGACCCAACCGGATGTGCTGGTCGCCGTCCTGAATGATTATCTTGAGGGAATGTGCTCGATCCTGTTCAGGCATGAAGGTACGCTGGACAAGATTGTCGGTGATGCAGTTGTCGCCTTTTTCAACGCCCCCGTCGGGCAGACCGACCACGGGGCGCGGGCGGTGGCCTGTGCACTGGAGATGGATGAATTTTCCGAGAAGTTCCGTAAACAGAAAAACGCAGAAGGGATTGACCTTGGCCTGACCCGGATCGGCGTTCATTCCGGTCCGGCCATTGTCGGTAATTTTGGCGGCAAGCAGATTTTCGATTACACCTCTCAGGGCGATACGGTCAACACCGCGGCCCGACTGGAAAGTGTAAACAAACACCTGGGGACGCGGATTTGTATCAGCGCCGCAACCAGGGCATTTTGCAAGAAGGGATCATTCCGCCCTGTCGGCAGGTTGGTACTCAAGGGAAAAACCGAGGGTGTTGAGGTGTTTGAGCCGGTTTTGGAAAAATGTGACAATGAGACCTGGTTCACAGACTACATCAATGCTTTTGGTTTATTGTCAGACGATGAAATGGCAGCAAAGGTTGCATTTCAGGCTCTATGCGACGCCTGCCCGGAAGACCGTCTGGCAGGGTTTCATTTGAACCGGCTAAATTCCGGAGAAAAGGGAACCGTGATCGTTATGGACGCCAAGTAAGTGTTAAAGTATTCCGCTTCGTATGATGTGGGTTGATTTTCAACCCACATCCGCTACTTTTAGCGAAGGGAAGCTGGGTGTCGTAAGGCCTTGAAATCGTATGACCTAATGAGGGTAGCGATGAAAATCTTGAAAGCGTGTTTTGCATCAGTGATTCTGACGGTCGTCAGTGTTCCGGTTATGGCTGCACAGCTTGTCGTTGTCGGTGTAGAAGGGAACGTCCCGGTCGGATTGGGTGATATCGTCGACGATGTCAAACCAATGATACTCGGTGAAGGAACGGCCCTGACGCTGATTAATGCCAATGGCCAGAAACTGAAAGTTACCGGACCCCACAAAGGACCCCTGGGGGGTAAAAAGGCGGTTGCTGCGGAAGGTTCGGCCAAGGGTGCCGGCCTCAACATTGGATATGATGTGGTCAAATCATTGGCCGGGTTGTTCAAGTCCCAAGTCGATGCAAAATCATTGGGTGCCTTTCGTGCCGCACCTGCAAAAGTTCCCGGACCATGGATGTATAATGTCGGGTCTGAAGCCAGCTATTGTTTGGGGGCAGGTGAAAAACCCAAGTTGTGGCGAGAGTCCGCGCGGAAAAAACAAATTGTCAACCTGACCGACCAAACGGGTGCAAGTAAAAAAACCCTGGTCTGGAAAAAAGGGATATCAACCCTGTCCTGGCCGAGCGCCATACCTTTTAAAAGCGGCGCTACTTACAAGGCAAAGGTCGGCAAAAAGGGTAAGGAGCAGGCCGTCAAGGTCCATGTTGTGCCGAACGACCTTCCG
The DNA here is from genome assembly GCA_021775105.1 of Rhodospirillales bacterium. GTDB lineage: Bacteria > Pseudomonadota > Alphaproteobacteria > Rhodospirillales > Casp-alpha2 > JAJFIJ01. Next base: position 12,094 of record JAJFIJ010000317.1, read on the forward strand.
ACCCGCGCCCATCAGGCCGCGTGGATGATGGAGAAGGGATGCGGTGAGCAGGCCAGATTGCTGGTTGTAACGGCAAATATTGATCGCATGATCCAGGACCTGGAAAAGGCCGGACAGTTTTAAATCTTGACCCCCGGTCTGGGGGGCGTGACCGCAACGCATCATGATCATACGTCGCCGGAACGCTCTTTATCTACTGCTCCCGTTGTTGGTTCTGGGGCTGGGGCTTGTTGGCCTTCGCTACACCCTCACACCCCTGCTCAATCATCTGGCGTCAAACCAGTTACAGAAAATGGGATTGGACCACATCGCCTTTGATGTCAGCGAGATATCGCTAAATCAGGTTGTTGTTTCGGGAATTGAAATTGGCAGTGACAAAAGCCTGGAAATCCCGGAGCTAAAGGCGAGTTTTCTGTGGTCTGACCTGATTTCCGGACGCGTGGAAGAGGTGAGCTTTTCAGATGTTCATTTTCGAGTTCACGTCGTTGAAGGGGAACTGTCTTTCGGGGCACTTGATCCCCTGTTTTTTGCCGGAGCCAGAGACGGGGAGCGAGTGGAAGATGACGATCTCAGCCTTCCCGACTGGCCGATCAAGCGGGTCAATATAGAGGCTGCCACGGTCGAGGTCGTCTCGGCGTTCGGAAATACGACCCTGCCTTTCAGCGGGGTCATTCGCCAAAAGGATGATTTGTCCGTGGCACTGGAAGAAGCAAAATTGAGATTGGTGCGTGCCGACACGAAAGTTGATGCGAATCTGAACGCCCGACTGACCCCGGATGGTGCGGTTGAAGCGACCGTCAGCCTAAATGAAAGCCGTGTCGAGATTGGTGATATGTCTGCCATTTTCGGCAGTGGATCTGTCCGCATGACCGGTAATTTGTCGGATCTGGAAGGGTTTGCTGCGGAAGGAACGTTGAATGTTCGCGAAAGTCGCCTGCCTTTCGGGGTTGAGCCTAATGCCGACATGACCATCACCTTGAAAGATCGGAATGTTGTTGTCAGCTTTGATGTTTTTGAAACCCGAAGTGAAACAGATATCAGCATCAGAACCGAGGCGGTAGATGTTTTCAGCGAGAATCCGGAACTGGCCCTGACGCTCGACGTAAAGTCTGACGATATCTCGAAAATAGCTAGTGTTCTGGCGTTACCTCTGCCCCTTCAGGGGGTGTCGGAAATTCATCTGGAAACAGGACTGCCGCTGCAATCGCTGATCAAACTGAGCGAGGCGGCAGACCCGGCGGAAATCATCAAACTTGTCCCCGCAATTCGTATGCACTTTTCCGGGCAATCTCTGGCGTCCGATGATGTTGATGCCCTTGGAGCAATAGAGGGTGATATCAGTGTTCGTACCCGTGATGGCCGGATTGAAGTCTTCAGCCCCGGTGAAATTCGCGCCAACGTAACAGGCGGAATCTTGCGTCCGCTGATCGAAGGGGTCAGCCCTTATCTTGAGGGTGATTTCAGTACGGTGGAATTGTCACTTGTCCCGCTTGTTACGCTGTCGCCCGGAAAAACAGATCAGCAGGTCGACGTCTCTTTGAAAACGGACTGGAAAGTCAGTACGGGAGACGCCCATTTTGCATCGGGTCAACTGGCTGCGGACTCGATCATTCCACTATTAGGCAATGAATTACCCGAAATCAATATTCGTGAACTCAGGCTTGAGGCAAAAGATGTTGCGCTGGTTGGCGGCGGAAAGGCCAATGTTGGACTGAATGCCAGTTCCAGAGGAGAAGGTCAGGAACATGAAGGCCTGGCCCGCCTCAAGGTGAGCGCAAACGGGCTCAGACAGGAAGGGATTTTGGTAGATCGGGTTGAGGCAGACATGAAACTGGCTTTCGCTGTCGGTCTGCACGGTGCCACAGTTTTCCTGACGGGCTGTGATCCTTTCCGAATATCCGGAGTTACTCTGGAATTGCTTGCCGAGCCGATCAGGGAACTGAACGGCTGTATCCGCCAGACGGGGACGCCCGCGTTCAGCGTAAACCGCGAAGGCCACGCCGGATTTGATCTGGGCGCCAGATTAAGCGGCAAGCGGATTACACTGAAAGTCGAAGGTGCGCCGGATGTTATGGTGGAGCCTGAAGGGATCGCGATTCGGGTTGCCGGAATCATTAAGGATACCGGTGCGCTTTCTGTGGATGTCAGTTATAGCGGTGGCGAGGTTTATGTCCCTGATTATAACCTGAGTGTGTCCGGACTGTCCGCCAATGCCTTTCACAACGCTATTGACCCCGAATCACCATCTTCGGACGCGGACATTAATGTCAAAAAAATACATTATGAGACCGAAGACGAACTCGTACCGCCGTTAGGTTTGACCTTTCATGTTCGCCAGAATGATGATGAAAGCGTTTTTGATTTGGGTATTCGCGATCAGCGTGGGCTGATCCGGGCTGATATCAACGGCACTTTTGATCTCGATGCAAAAGTTATTGAAGCGGCACTTCGCGTACCCCCTATCTCGCTCGGCCCCAAGGCACGGAAGGTTCAGGACTACCTGCCCATGGCCGGAGAATGGGTGAAGAGTGCTGAAGGTCTGGGGTTTTTGGCAGGTAAGGCCGCCTGGGACGAAGATGAAGGGTTGCGCGGGGATCTGGATGTTCTGTTTCGCGGCTTGCGTGCCAAGGTCAAGGTGCCGGGTGAAATGGCGCCGCTGAAGGTCCAGGCCGGGCAACTGGGAATTTCAGTTAAAGCCGCACAGAAGAATGACAAAATAACGACATCCGCAGCGTTTCTGGCTGAAAACGTGAATGCTTCTATGGAAGACCTGGAGGCCAGCGGAATCAACGGACTGGTTGAGCTGGACAATATCTGGCCGCCGCGAACGGCAGGGCCGCAGACAATTTCAATTGCCGAAGTGCTGGCCGGGTTACCGATGTATAAAGGGGCTATGAGTGTCGAGGTTAACGGCGTTGAAAATATAAAGATTGATGATATTTCGTTTGAACTGGCGAAGGGCAAACTGAGCGTCGACCCGATTGAGATCGTCAACGGCAATATCCCGTCTTCCAGAATCAAAGTTGAGGGATTACAGCTTGAAGAGCTGGTCAGATTGATCGGTGTTCATGGACTTGTCGGTCGTGGAAAACTGAACGGGGCCATGCCCGTGGCCTTTCGCGAACAGGATATATTTATTGAAGATGCTGTGCTTGAGGCTGAGCCCGGGGGCATGATTGGATACTTGCCGAACGGTCCGCAGGAAAAGCAGAGTAATGAGTTGAAGGTACTGGAAATCGATTTTACTGAAATGATGTTGGGCGCGTTGACTAATTTCAATTATGATCGACTGAAGGTTAATCTGAATGGGAGAGGGCGTGGAGATATGCGGGTGCGAATGAATCTTGAAGGACGCAACCCGGACTTCTTCACGGGGCATCCGGTTGAACTGGAAGTGAACGTCGGTGGGCGTTTAATGGAAATCTTAAGGACGGGGGTGAACAACTATGAAGTTCCCGAAAATATACGACAACGGATGTTGGGTTTCGGTCGCTAGATCGACGCTCGGTGCAGTATCTGTGATTGCTCTGATTGGAGCCTGTTCGCCGACGGTTAAGATCGAGGTCCCGGATAAACCAATCCGGCTTCAGGTTGACCTGAACATCAAACATGAAATTCGCCTCAAGGTGGAAAAAGATCTGGATAGTGCGTCTGTCGAACCGGCCATCCCGCTGGCTAAAAAGAGCGGCTGGATTGGTGAGCAGCTTGATGGATATCTGGGTTTGGTGCGCAAAGATACACCGGCTGAAATCGGCGATCTGGTCAAGTCTGCCAATGAAAACCGCCGCGGCCGTTACGAGAAGATCGCAACCAACAACAAGGTCGAGATCAAGGCAGTGGAGACCATTGCCGGTCGAAGGTTAATCGCCAGTAGTCTCGCCGGCGAATATATTCAGGCTGAAGACGATAGCTGGGTCCGGAAATAAACCCCGGACATCCAGCTTTCACCTCCGAAGAAGATCGCTCTTCAGCCGCCGCTTAGCGGTGGCTGAAGACAACCCGTTCCACCCCTGTTTCTTTACGATATTCCAGGGTTGCGTCGTAATATTTGGCGGCTCCGTACATGGCCTGTTCCTGAACGGCACCAAAAATTGCAACAACGATATCAATCAGTGCACCGATAATCCCGCGCATGGCGAGTTGGGTTTTTGGCGGCAGTTCCTTGGCCTTGACCTGACCACCGCTTTCCTTGATCACCGAGAGCCATTTTTCCAAGCGTGGTGGAATTTCATTCAGGGTGAACGGTGATGACGGCTTGATCACGATTTCACGGTTTTGTTCCCACATGGATGCGGAAACATCTGAATCGAAGGCAATCGAATCAAGGAAAACAACTTCCACAGATTGTTCCTTGACGGGACTGGCCGCGGGTTTGTCCGATTGTGCTGCCATGGCTTTCTGGATAGTGGTTTTCGGGGCTTCAGCAGGTTTGGCGGTGGTTGTTGTTTGTCCCCCTCCGCCAGAAGCCTGGCATCCCGCCAGAACCAGAATACCAATCAGTGTCAATGCAAATCTATTCATCCTTCTTGTCCTCCGATTTGTCGCTGGGTTCTGACCCGGCCCCCTCCGTTATGTTATGTGCTGCGCGGACCAGGGATTGTTCAATCCGGTCGATGTCGCGCAAATGGATATCATGCTGGCTGAAAGGTATCTCGATCTCATGTTCACGAAAAGCCTTATTGATGGCGAACCGGATCTCGCTGCTGACCCTCAATCGATTGGTAACCTGGGGCGTGTGAATCCGTAGCTCAAAATCAAGAGAACTGGGACCAAAGTTCATGAACAGGACTTCGGGCGCAGGGTGAGACATCAGCAGCGGGTTATCATTCGCGATCTCCAACAGGATTTCTTTGACCTTCTCAGCATCACTTCCGTAGGCTACACCGACTGGAATCTCGATCCGTCCGCGGCTGTCCTTGTGGGTCCAGTTGGTCACTGCCGAGGATAGCAATTCTGAATTTGGCAGAATTACGGACGCTTTCTGGAATGTTGCGATCTCGGTCGAGCGCACGTTGATCCTGCGGACGAACCCTTCTACCGGTCCAACGACTACCCAATCGCCAAGTTTGACCGGACGTTCGATCAACAGAATTAAACCGGACACGAAATTGCTGACAATGTTTTGCAACCCGAACCCGATACCGACGGAAAGTGCACCGGCGACAAGTGCCAGATTGGACAAATCGAGGCCGATGGTGGAAACCGCAATCCCCAGACCGACGACAATGCCGGCGTATCCAATTGCCGCCTTCAATGAATGGCGAACACCGACATCAAGATTGGTTTGCGGAAACACCCGTTCGGCCATAATCCACTGAATGGCCCGGGTGATGATCATGACGACGATAAAGGCTAGGATCGCCAATGCCACATCCGTCAGCGAAAATGTATAGGAACCAATCGTTATTCCATGCACAGCCTGACTGGAATACCGGGTGATATCTTCCGGAGGCACGCCCCAAAAAGACAAGGCAATCAAAACGACGCCGATCGTGAATGTCACATCAATCAGAAATAACAAAAGGAATCGAATGGTGCCGCCCGTTGATTCCTTGATGTCGAGAACCTGTCCGACCCTGGTTTCCGTGTCCTGACTGCGGACAAGCAGATAGCCGATCAATTCCTTGGCCAGACTGCGGAGCAGGAAAGTGCTGGCGAAAACCAGTCCGGTCAACAGCAGGTTGACCAGTAAATACCTGGAAAGGTTGGTATACCCGACAAGCGCTGCAACAGGAGCCATGTAGGTCAGCAACAGAGCCAGCTGACGCATGCGGAACCATAAATCAAACCCGGCTTTGTCTTCTTCTGCCGATTGCGGCATCATTTCTTTTGTTTCAGCATCCAACTGCCACAGGGTTTTTCCGAGCAAGGCGGCCAGGGCGATCGATGTCAGAGTGCCAACTACGAAAGTGAAGATTGAATCGAAAGCGGCGGAAACTTCAATTGTTTGCGTCGGAGCGAGAATAACGTTGCTGGCCGCAACGATCGCCATCAGGGCCGTTACCCGGTGGCTCAGCATGTTGGCGCTTTTGTCGCTGAACGGTGTGACCCGCCAATTTTTGTCGTCTGGAGAAAGTGCTGCCTGGACGACTGCGGTGACCATGATAAATAATAGCAGGTTGGTCATCACCACGGCCATCAGGTCGGCGAAGGGGCCAATGATCAGGCCGAAAATCATGGGCACAGCAATCAGCGCGACGACCGCAAGGGATGGCAAAAGGCCCTGCGCAACTCCTTCAGCAATAGCCGAGAACAGGCGTTGGTAATCACTGGGGTCATCAATTTTGACAGGTTGGACAAAGTTCCTGAGAATGATCCGCCGGATTCCAACGCCAACAATGACAAGAATAACCAGAGACGCGATGATCAGGGCGACTGTTCCGATCCGCGCCTTCTTCTGAAGGGAAGCCGTCCACCAGATCATCGGGGCCTGATAGAAAAACTTGAAAACACCCAGAACCTGCGGCAATCCCTCGCGCCATGTAGCAAGTTCGTAAGGGGCTGGGGCCTGTATCAGCAATTCATCCAGAAGCCGTGAACGGCGGGCTCTTGAAATGCGCTCCGTCAGGGTATTGGCGCGGAGTATGGCAAACCCGGACTGTTTGGCGCGCGCTTCGCTGATCCGGTACTTGTCATCCAGTTCCTTGCGTTTGGCGGCAATTTCCGGGTGCTCTTCCGGTTCGCCTTCGGCGGGCGGTGAGCCAAATGCCGTCAGCAGGTTTTTATACAGACTTTGTGAATCACGGGCCGAATTGGCAATCGCCTGGGCTTCACGCAAGACCAGATTTACCTGCTGACGATAGAGTTCTCGGTTGTTTTCTGTGATTTTATTTTTCGAAATCGCTTCTTCCACGCGATCCAGCAGAATTTGCCAGTTTTGCTGTTCAGGAACCACAGATGGCGTTGTTTGAGCCCACGACGGTGCACAGATCATCAAAAAAACGGCACAGAAAAATGCTGAAACGCTGCGCCGCATGTATCCCCCAATACCCAAATCGAAAAACCGTAAAATCATACCCTTCCCAACGATTGACAGCAACAGAAGTCGGGCGTTTCGCGAACCCGCAATGCTACGGCGTCTCCACTTGTAAACAATATGAACCCGTTCACGTACCCGACGGAATTTTTCCGTTATAATTTTTTCACATATTGTGCCCGCCGTGTTTCATTCTTTTGTCGGGGTGGGAAAATGCGTTAACATCAAAATTGATGTCCGCGAAAGAATAAGGACGAGTGGTGTGTTGGGAATATTCAGGGACGCGAAGATATGGGTCGGCCTATTGGCCTCTGTATTGCTGGTCACAGGCGTTGAAAGTCAGGCAGGCGGCATGCCTGACAATCATATCAGCGCACTTATGGGGTCACGGATGGTCAAGATTCTGATGACCCCTGACCGGGTTGAGGCCTTTGAAGTGGGCCCGGTATTGAACCCCGGCAGCCGGGGTCTGTCTGATTATTCAATTCTCAAACAACTCGGGTTGGTTACAAAAGACATTTCCAGCGAAATTTCCAACCTCGCCCTTAATGATAAAAACCATGTCTTCGAGCTTCAGAAAAAATGCCGGTTCAGACCGGTTATGGGGTACCGGTTTCATCTCTCAGCAGAGAGCGTAAATGTGCTGTTCTCTTCGCATTGTAAACAGTGGCTGTTCGACTCAGGCGAAATCCAGATATATGAAGATTTTGACCCGGTGGCAGACAGGATCGAAGACCTTATGCGTCGTACACGCGCGCAAGCAAACTGACAAAGAGGACAGACAATGAGCAGGTCACCTATCGGGTTGAGGCAGTTTCTGATTTCACGAACCGCTGTCGTAGTTGCACTGGCGGCTCTGATCGGGGCCTGCGCACCGCAAACGGCATCGACTTATAAATCCACTCCGTCAACAACGTCGACTACGAATCCAGCCCTTCAGCCGGTGGTTTCGCCAGCTAAATCAAGTCAAACGGCTTACATTCAACCTGCCGCGCGGTCTTCGAGTGCTGGGCCGGACCAGACCTTTCACGCAGTATTGATGGTTGATACACTGGATCCGCAGATCGGTACGTTCATCAACAATGATCTTAAAAAGATGCGTTCCTCCGTGCAGAAAATGGCGACCCTGTCAGGTCTCAAGCTCTCGATCAGGGAATTCACCGCTGAGCAGTTCAGGAGCCCGTTGGTTCAGGCCCATATTGATCAGCTGAATATTAATTCTGGAGATGTCCTGTTTTTTTATTATTCCGGGCATGGATTCCGCTATCAGGATCAGCAGTCCGTCTGGCCTTATTTTGATATGCAGAAACCAGTATCGTTCGAGAAAATGATTGTCCGGCTTCAGGCTAAGAAAGCACGCCTGCTGGTGGCGCTGACCGACGCTTGCAACAAGGTTCTCGAAGGCGAAGCCGAACCAAAAATGGCGTTTCGTAGCGGCGCAATGGGGTCGCGAGATTATCGGACGCTGTTTCGCAAATACAAGGGCGAAATTCTGGCGACATCATCAAGCCCTGGTGAATATTCGCAGACTTCCCCGTACGGCAGCTGGTTTACCCGCGATTTCCTGATGGGACTGGAACTGGAAACATCGTCCAAAAATCCGGACTGGCATGAGTTGATGGAAGTCGCCGGGAAAAAGAAATCACAGACCTACAATGGCGTGGTCTACTCCCAGACTCCGCATTCTGTCGTTAAAGTGTCGCCAATTGCCATCAATTAGGTTGGCCGACGATGGCATGCCCCAAAGAAGATAACCGTTCACGGTCTTCAATGTGAACACGTCTGCCCCGGTTGGAAACGCCGTAGGTCTTCAGTTCCTTGAGTGATCGGGAAAAGCTTTCCGGTTTCATACCAAGATATGAGGCGATAACGGATTTTTCACAGGGCAGGACAATGTCGGTTGAACTGTTGGTTCCGGGGGCCAGTTGCAACAGGAAATTGGCCAGTCGTTCTGTTGTCGGTTTAAGTTGAATCTGTTCAAGCCGGTCGGTAATTTCACGCTTGGAACGTGACAGATATCGGGCAACGGTGATCGCCATCTCCGGTGTTGCCTTCAGCAACTTCATAAACGGGCGCACCGGAATCTGCAAAACCCGACAGTGACGAATGACCTCGGCTGTGTCCCTGCGCCGGGAACGATCAAGGACATCGCTGATGCCAAAGGCATCTCCGGTTGCCGAAATCGTCATCACCGCACGGCGGCCTTCGTCATTGTGTCGATAAATCTGCACACAGCCATCCGTAACGACATAAATGCTGTCTGCTTCATCACCGGGTTGATAAATCCGCTCATGATTGGCAAAGGAACGAATGTCCGCCGCTGCCAGCAAGGGACTGAGATCAATATTCGATTCCAGGGCCAAGAGGCCTGAATGACTGGCAATGAGGTAATCAGCGTTGGTAAGCATGGAAGCGCCTCTGTTAACAAATAGTTGGCATCCCCGACGATTGATTCTGCGCACAAATTAAGGAATTTTTCCTTGACCTTGATCAAGCTGGGCAGAATCGCGCTCTTTTCTGCGACAAATGCTGTGTGGGTCAGATACCGCGCTCATAGGCAAAATTGCTTGCCTTGATCTTGATCAATTCGAACCATGAATATCTCTGCGATAGTCCCTTTAACTGAAAACGTTTGTTCAGTCAGATTGGGGAAAAATGTTAGAAATCACAGCCTTCACTGCCGTAGCGATCGCGCTTTATCTGGTGTCAGATCGAATTCTTGACGCCATTGAGGTGCGCCGGGGTGAACGCTTGGCCAATCGGAGTATCGTTTTTTTCGCGATACTGGTCACTTTGGCACTGGTTTCTTTCACCATCCTTGATCGAGTTCTGGGCGGTGCATAGTGCGCCGTTTTCAAAGACGTCGACCTGAAACTTAACCAAGATCAAGGTCGACACCGGTGGGGAATGCTTAGTTCCCCTGTCGAAATAACCGAGGAGGGGTATCGTCCCATGGTTGATGAACAATCGAATGCGTCACCGCCAGAGGGCGGATCGGCGAATAGTGCGGAGGAGGAGAGAATCCCCGCCATGCAGAGTCTGTTGGATAATCCGTTTTTGTTGCTGTTTATCGGCGTCGCGGTGCCAGCGGTTTTCTACACCATCTGGGGCGTAATGGAAGTTGCCCAGATTCCAATTGGACAATAGGGGAGGGACCTCAAAATGGCACTAACACCACCGGAAAACCGGCTTTGGTGGAAAGAGCCCCTGGCAAAGATGGAGGTCACCTGGATTTCCATCGCTTTTGTCTGGGGACTTTTCATGTTCGCGGTCATGATTTACTGGCACATCAATGGTGAACAGAACCTGTCGAACGAAGCCTATCGGGTCAATCCCGAAACGTACGGCGAAAAAGTCGAAGCCGAAGCAGCGAAATACACTGTTCGCGAAGAGGGCGACACCGGAATTCCGGTCGTCCATCCGCCAGCTGGCAGCGATGTATACATGCTGGGACGCCT
>JAJFIJ010000318.1 GCA_021775105.1 Rhodospirillales bacterium
ACCCAGGTTTCGGTGAAGATGATTCTCAAACACTACGGCATCAAGGCCAAACAAGCTGAGTTGAACCTCGGTCAAAGCACCCAGCGTCTTGCTGATGGTCAGCTTGATGCCTTCTTCTACGCCGGTGGCTGGCCTTTTGCAGCACTGATCCAGTTGGGCTCCACCAAGGGCTTTGACCTCTACAAGTTCTCCGCAGACGAGATCAAGGCGATCAACGGGATTATTCCTTACTATGTCCCGTCGACGATCCCGGCGGGCGGCTACGAAAACATCAAGTATGATGTGCCGACAGTTGCGGTTAACGGTCAGCTTGTCACTAATGTCGATCAGCCGACCGATCTGGTCTATGGCATCACCAAGGCGCTGTGGAGCAAGAAGACCCGCGGTCTTCTCGACAAGGGTCATTCCAAAGGCAAACAGATCCGTCTGGAAACGGCTCTGACGGGCGTACTGATTCCGCTGCATCCGGGTGCCGAGAAGTACTACAAAGAAATTGGCATGATCAAATAATCAGCCATCACGTAAGCGGCGGCGCGACCCACAGGGTCCGCCGCCGTTGTTACGTATTACCAAATTCAATTAATAAATTTTAACAACAACGCAAAAAATAATGCTGCAGGGGAAAATTCATGGCTGTGTTTGACATCAAGAAAGCAGAAGAGTTGGAAGAGAAATACGATTCCGGTCTTCATACCCGCGCCCTTGGCCCCTGGATTGTCAATTTCACCTTTGCATTTTCAATTTCGTTCGCGTTATACCATTACATCACTGCCGGTATCGGTGTGCCTGTTGATTACTGGCACATGGGTATCCATATGTCGGGCGTCATTATCCTGGTCTTTATCGGCTTCCCGATGATCAAAGGCAGCCATGCCTGGGAACTTCACCCCAACACCTGGTGGCGCTATGCCAATGTCCCGGTCTGGGACTGGGTGCTGATCGCGGCCGGTGTTATATCATCCCTCTATATCGGCATCACCTGGTACGAAATCGATTTTACCTTCATGGGCCAGCGGTTCTTTCTGCCCGAACAGGTAATCCGTCAGGGCGACCCCTACCCCATTGATGTAATTTTCGGTACCGTCCTGATCGTTGTGCTGCTCGAAGCCGTGCGCAGGACTCTCGGGATCGTCGTCCCGATCATCATTATTGTGTTCACCTGTTTCGCGGTGTTCGGCAAATACATTCCAATTCAGGTCCTCAAACACCCGGGCATCAACTGGGCTCAATACATCAACAATATGTACTTCCCGGCGGAAGGCATTTACGGCATCACGCTGTGGATTGTCTCCACCGTAGTCTTCCATTTTGTGCTGTTTGGTGTGCTGGCACAGCGTATGGGACTGGGTCAGTTCTTTGTTGATATGGCAACCGTGATCGCCGGACGGTATACCGGTGGTCTCGCAAAGGTCAGCGTCGTCTCATCTGCCTTCTTCGGCACCATTTCCGGCTCTTCCATCGCCAACACAGTCTCGACCGGCTCCCTGACCATCCCGAACATGAAGAAAATGGGTTACCCGGGCCACCTCGCCGGTGGCGTCGAAGCGGCAGCCAGTGCCGGTGGCCAGATTACCCCGCCAATCATGGGGGCCGCCGCTTTCATTATGGCTGAATTTCTGGAGGTCCCTTACACCACCATCGTCATCGCCGCCGCCGTCCCCGCCGCCATGCATTATGTCGGTGTGCTCTGCATTGTTCATTTCCAGGCCAAGCGGCTCGGCCTGAAGGGTGTTCCCGAAAACGAAATACCGAAGTTGTGGGCGGTCCTTAAGAAAGGCTGGCCAACGGCGCTGCCGCTGGTTGTCCTTATCTACGTGTTGTTCAGCGGCTACTCACCACATATGGCGGCCTTCTGGGGAATCACCTCGGCGCTTGCGGTCGGGTTCCTGAACCCCATGCACAGGATATCACTCCGTGATGTCCTTGATGCCTGCACCACCGGCGTCAAATACGCGCTCGCTGTCGGTGCCGTTGGTGCCGCCATCGGTATTGTCGTTGGTGTCGTCAACTCGACGGGCCTTGGTTTCCGTCTCGGTTTCATGGTCACCGACAGTGCAACAACCATCGCCGAAAATATTCTTGGTCTGATTTCCTGGATTCCCTTGATGGACATCACGCTACCGGGAATGACGCTGTTCGTGTCACTGGTTTTGATCGCCATCACCTGCATCCTGATGGGGGCTGGTCTGCCGACGACGGCCCTTTACATCATGCTCGTCACCGTCGCTCAGCCGGCCCTGTCCAGTTTGGGTATTCCTCCGCTCGCGTCGCATCTGTTCGTGCTCTATTACGGCGTCATTTCGGAAATTACGCCACCGGTTTGCACCTCGGCCTACGCGGCCGCCGGAATCGCCGGTGCCAATCCATTCCGCACAGGCGTTTCCGCTTTTACCCTGGGTATCGGTAAACTTCTGGTTCCCATGGTCTTCGTCTATTCACCGGCGATGCTGATCGTGCTTGAGGAATACTTTACTTGGGGCGCGTTCCTGGAAACCAGCCTGACCGCCGCCCTTGGCGTCGCCATGATGGCAACCGCCGTAAGCGCCTATTTCATCACCCATATGTCGTGGCCCTACCGAATTCTGATCGGTATCGCCGCGCTGTTCATGGTTGCACCGGGTCTGACCAGCGACATGTATGCACTGGTCCTGGCGCTTCCCGTACTGATCCAGCAGGTTGTTGCCCACAAACGCGAAACCGCGCTCGCGCTCGAAAACGCCTGATACCCGGTATGCCTGACATCAGCTCCCGGAACGTTACCGTCCTCGGGGCCGGCATTGTCGGCATCTGCACGGCGCTTTCGCTGCTTGAAAAAGGCTTCGTTGTCGAATTGATCGACCGCGACCAGCCCGCCGAAGGGGCAAGTCACGGCAATGCCGGCGTCGTTTCACCCTGGTCGAGTGTACCGCAATCGTTGCCCGGATTATGGCGCAGCATCCCGAAATGGGTGCTTGATCCGGAAGGGCCGGTGGCGTTGCGCTGGGCGTACCTTCCGAAATTTCTTCCGTGGGCAATAAAATTCCTTCAGGCGGGAAATCTTGATCATCTGCCGGCAATCGGCGATGCCATGAATGCGCTGAACAGACCCAATGTCGATCTTTACCGCCGCCATCTGAACGGCACCGGGCATGAGGATCTGCTGAAGGATTCGCTCTATGTGCATGTTTTTCGCAATCCTGCCGGGGCTGACCTCAACCAGCTTGGCTGGCGGATGCGCCAGGAACGCGGCGTGCCGCTGGAAGTCGTCAACGCGGGTCAGTTGCATGAGATCGAACCGGCGCTGTCACCGGACTACAAGGCCGCCGTGCTGATCAAGGATCAGGCCCGCGCGCTCGATCCGGGGGCCGTCGGCAAGGCGCTTTTCGAAAAGGCGCGGGGCATGGGCGCAACCTTTCGCCAGACGGCGACCCATCGCATTGTGCCCTCTCAGGATGGCGGGTGGATATTGCAGACGGATGATGGCGAACTTGCTGTCGAAAATCTTGTCGTTGCCGCCGGGGCATGGTCGGCGCGGCTGCTTGAGCCACTCGGGATAAAAGTTCCGCTGGAAGCCGAACGCGGCTATCACCTCGTCTTTCGCGATCCGGGGATCACGCTGAACAATTCGATCATGGATACCGAAGGCAAGTTCGTTACCAGCTCGATGCTGGCCGGTGTACGCTCGGCCGGGACGGCTGAATTTTCCGGTCTCGATACGCCGCCCGACTACCGCCGGGCGAAGGTCTTCAAGCGCCTGACCAAACGGTTGTTCCCCGATATCAACGTCGAAGACGCCGAAGAATGGATGGGCACCCGTCCCTCGTTCCCGGACAGCCTGCCGTGCATTGGCGAAATTCCCGGCCAACCCAACCTGTTCGCCGCCTTCGGCCACAGCCACTATGGTTTCGGCATGGCCCCGAACACCGGGCGGATCGTTGCCGACATCGTCAGCGGTCATACACCTAATATGGACCTCTCGCCCTACCGCATTGACCGGTTCTGAAGTCGGTGTTCCAATGACACAGGGGTTGGCGACGAAAGCCGAACCCGGACCGTGGTCTTGAAGGAATCTGGGTGATGTTTGCCGAAAGAATGACAACGCTGCGTCAAAAGCTGGCTGACGGCAACAGTGATGTCGCCCTGATTACCGATGACGACAGCGTCTATTATTACACCGGATATTACGATTATCTGCACATGGAATTCGGCAGGCCAACGATCCTTGTGGTTCCGGCAGATGGCCCGAGCCTGCTGATCACGCCCAGTATGGAACTCGACATGGCAAACGCGGCAGCTGTGGTCGAGCGGATCAAACCCTGGAATGACGGATCGGGACAGGAATGGCGCGAAGACTTGCCGGGGGCCCTGAAAGGGGCCAGTCGGGTTGCCATTGAACCCGATCACATGCCGCCGCTTGTGCGCAAGTATCTGGGCACGGTCATCGACGAAAACCGGTTGTCTGATATCACACCGATTATTACCGAGATGCGGATGATCAAGTCGGATGACGAACTCAACCTCGCCCGGCACGCCGGAGAGGTCGCCATGGCGATGATGGATGCCGGACGCCAGGCGATTGGCGACGGTGTGCGCGAATTTGAGGTCGCCCTGGCAACGTCCGCCGCCGGAACCCGCAAGGCAGCTGAACTATTGGACGCCCATTATGCCGACGCCCGGATGTCGCCCAACACCCATTTCCTGCAAATCATGGCTTCCGGCACCGACATCACCATGCCGCATCACCGGGCTTCAACGCGGAAAATGAAGCGGGGAGAGCCGGTGTTCCTGTGTTTCTGCGGGATGACGAATTTTCATCGATTCAAGCTCGGGTTCGACCGGACTTTCTGGATTGGCGAAATTGCCGACAAAAATCAGGAAGCGGTTTATCAGGTCGCCATAGACAGTCAGGCAGCAGCACTTCGAATGGTGCGTCCCGGCGTTCTGGCCGAAGACGTCCATGCGGCTTATGCCGACGTCATCCAGACGGCGGGTTATGACTATCCGTTCCGTTGCGGTCGGGCAACCGGCTACAGTTACCTTGAAAAACCCGAACTGGTCTTCGGAGATAAAACCGAGCTGCGCGCGGGCATGGTGCTGGCCGTCGACGGTTCGGTCAGCGTATCCGGATCTTTCCGCGCCCAGGTCGGCGACAGTTTCATCGTCACCGAAACCGGTTATGAGCAAATCACCCATCACGCCAAAAGGATAGAAGATGTCATCGTCTGTTAGGGAACACTGGATTGGCGGCAAAGTACCTGGCCCCGACCACCCATCCGTGAGCGTGAACGATCAACGGCTTAAAATAGACAGCCATTCAGCTCGGTGTTAAACAGAACAATCCATCCATCATTGCCCACCGGCAACAATACCTAAATACAGGGGATCGCTGATGATTGAACTTTATGAGTTCCCACCTGTCCGCTCGCAGCGCGTTAAGTGGGCGCTCGAAGAACTGGGCATTGATTATAAAAGTCTTATCGTCGACCTGACGAAGGGTGAACAAAATACGGATGCCTATCGCTCAATCCATCCCCTCGGCGTGGTTCCGGCTCTTAAAACCGATCATTACAAAATTTTCGAATCAGTCGCCATCATTCTTCAGCTGATTGATGAACATCCCAAACAATCTCTGGCGCCCGCTGTAGGAAGTGCGGATCGTGCATCCTATTACCAGTGGTGCATTTTCGCCTGCGCCGAACTCGACCCACAACTGATCAGCTTTTATGACAACACTATGAAACCCGAAGAATTCCGGCGTCCCGCCGGAACGCCGCATGACGAACGGCAGGCCGAGCTTGCCCGCGATACATTTGGGCAACGCGCCGACGCGCTTTCATCCGTACTGAAGGAACGCGACCACCTGCTCCCATCCGGATTTTCCGGTGCAGATATCGCTATTGGCCATAGTTGTTTCATGGCAGATCATATGGGACTTCTTGGTGATTTTCCGATACTTGAGGTCTACTATCAAAGGCTGCAGGAACGACCTGGTTATCAGCGCGCTTATCCAAATTAACAATCAGAAGAAAATACGCATGGACGGACAATGGATTGATAACATCGGCGAACTGGCTGGACTGGCGAAAGCGGACCGTCAGTTGATTGCTGACCGGGCGCAGTCGCTTGACCTGCCTTCGGGAACGCGGGTGTTTGAAACGGGCGGTCCCTGTGGTGCTTTCGTTCTGGTCCTTGAAGGTAGTGTCCGCGTTCAGATGATCGCTGAAAATGGCCGTGAAATCGTGCTGTATCGGGTTGAAGACGGCGAGACCTGTATTCTCACGACCGCCTGCCTGCTGTCCGATGAGGCCTATAGCGCGGAAGCCGTAACCGAAACCCGGACGTCAGCCATCGCCCTGCCCGCACCCGTTTTTCAAACGCTTGTTGACCGGTCCGCCGTTTTTCGAACTTTTATCTTTTCCACCTACGGGCAGCGGATTTCCAGTCTTGTGCTGCTGGTTGAAGAGGTGGCTTTCCGCCGTGTCGATGTTCGACTTGCCGAATTTCTGGTTACTCATCGTGATGCGGAGGGAACTCTCAGGCGGACCCATGGAGAGCTGGCGGTGGAGCTTGGTTCTGCACGCGAGGTGATCAGCCGACAACTCAAGGAGTTTGAGCGTCGAAACTGGATCAGCCTCGCACGCGGTCAGGTAAACGTTCAGAACATCGCCGCACTCGAGAAATTTTCTGCCGGGCAGTGTGACTAAGTTACAGACTGAACCGGAGATTATGGTGTTTTCTTGGTCTCAGGATGACGGAACCCGTCATGGCCTCGAAACAGGAGACACCAAATGCAGAAAAACATCGGATCGATTGACCGTACACTCAGAATTATCGCCGGGCTGGCCTTGCTGGCCTTTGCCCTGTTTGGTCCGGAAACCAGATACAACGTCTATGCCTTCATCGGTATTGTACCCCTGGTAACAGCAATTCTTGGCTGGTGCCCCGCCTATACCCTGTTTGGTATCCGCACCTGTCCGCTGTCATCGAAACCCGGTTAACCCCTGACCGACCCTCAATATCATCCCCAAGGGGGTCGGGTTCAGCGCACCATCCGGTCATATGTCTGATATCCCCAATGATCGGGTGGTGCAGCGCTCGCCAATCTGCTCGACGATGGAATTGCCCGGAGAATTGTCCGACCCACCGGGGACTGATAGGCTGAGAATCTGGCGACCAACGGGGATATCGACCGAGATGGCTTTCAACGTTCTGAGCGCAGAATTTCTGCATGAGTCCAATACCTTCAATATCCACAAGACCGGTCTTGCAGCTTTCGAGGCCCAGATATTTGTCACCGACAGCGCCGGTATTGCCGCACTGGCAGGCACCAACACCGGTGTCGCCGGATGCCTTGAGTGCGCAGAGGATTACGGCTGGACCCTGACCCACGCGGTCAGCGCGCATGCCGGTCCCTCCGGCCCGGTAACAACCGGTGCATTTGATCGGGTCAGCGGTTTGATCCTTGATGCGGCGCAGACCTCGAAACCGGACGGCGTCCTGCTGCCCCTGCACGGGGCAATGGTGACGGAATTTTGCGACGACGGCGAAGGCGAACTTCTCGAACGTTTGCGCGGCGTTATCGGCCCGGACATTCCGGTCGCCATAACGCTCGATCTGCACGCCAACGTGACCGTCCGGATGTGCCAGCTGGCCGATATTATTGTCTCGTACAAAACCTATCCGCATATCGATATGCGCGACGCCGCCTGCCATGCCGGTGCCATTCTTCAGCGCACCATGCAGGGTGAAATATCGCCGCGGACGATCCGGGTTCAGCCGCCAATGTTGATCGAACCCAACAGTGGCCGCACCGATATCGGACCCATGGTCGCAAGAATTGCCAAGGCCCGCGCCTACGAAAAGGAACCGGATGTCTTTGCCGTCAGCATCAATGCCGGGTTCGAACATGCCGACATCGCCGAAATCGGCCCGACCGTCCTGGTCACTTGTCAGGGCGACGAAACTCAGCACCGGCAATTTGCCGAAGAAATCGCCGCCGACATGTGGCAATACCGCGCTGACGTCCTCAATACCTTCCACAATGTCGAGCAAGCCGCCGACATCGCCGCCGAATTTGCCGACAGCGGCACCCATAAATCCGGCCCGCCGCTGATTATTGCTGATTACGCGGACAATCCGGGCGGCGGGGCTTATGGTGATTCAACCGCGCTGCTGGACGCCCTGCTGACAAAAGAAACTCCCAATACCTGTTTTGGTCCGATGGTCGACCCCGAAGCCGCCCGCCGTCTCCATCAACACCACGTCGGCGATAGTGTTACCCTTGACCTCGGCGGCAAGACGGACCCCAAAATCGGCGGTGGTCCGCTGAACCTGAGTGGACAAATCCGCTATCTCGGCGACGGGATCTGTATTGGCGATGGTCCGATGAAAGGCGGCGTGACCCTGAATTTTGGCGCGAGTGCGGTGCTGCATGTCGACGGCATGGATATACTGATCGTTTCACTTCCTTTGCAAATGTATGACCAGCAGCAGTTTCAGACCTTTGGCATCGATCCGGCAGCGAAAACCGTCGTCGCCGTCAAATCGATGCAGCATTTCCGCGCCGCGTTCGAGCCCATCGCCGCGCGTATCATCGTCTGTGACAGCGGCGCGCTCTGCACACCCGACCTGACAAAACTGCCGTACAAAAACGTCCGGCGACCGATTTATCCTCTGGATGACATCGCCTGATCACCCTCGCCATAACAAACAGGACACATCACCGAACAGGCCTATCAGGCCCTGAAAAGCATGCCCAAACCGACGGTCGCCCGGACCGAAGGGTTCTGCATCGGCGGCGGGCTCGAGCTGGCGATGGTGTGCGATCTGCAATTCGCCGACGACGACGCGCTCCGCTGGGGCCTGATCAACCGTTCGGCACCGGCAAATGAAATTGATGAGCTGGTTGAAACCACCCTCCGCACCATCGCCGCAAATGCGCCGCTGTCAGTGAAAGCCGCCATTTGATCGCGACATCAACCTCTGCCAATCCCTCGTCGACGCCTGTCACGACAGCGCAGATTATCAGGAAGGCCCGCGGGCGTTTAAGGAAAAAGGAAGGTGGAATTTCGGGGAGCGTGAGGAGCGCGCTGCGATAATTGCCGAATTCCCTGATTAATCGGAATTCGCTACAAACCAACATCGTACGAAAATTTTTATACTCTAGAGTCTTTCCGTTTTAAATCGAAGCATATCCGGAATTCCGGATATAGTTAGCACATTCTTGCGGAGAGAATTGGTCGAGCAGGTTTCCGATCCGCCTCCACGTTGCTTCAACGGTT
>JAJFIJ010000319.1 GCA_021775105.1 Rhodospirillales bacterium
CCGTCCAGACATTGTGGAGATTGACCCGCCGTGCCCAGCGCCTGCCTATCCCCCAGACATCGCCCACATCAGTATCTTTCAGCACGGCATCCCGGTTGTTGTCCGTCAGAGCGAAAACACCGGACGTGTCTTTCTTGGCCTGTCGGCTGGCAATCTTAGCCAGAGTTTTCGTTGCCCCTATACCTAAGCTGATGGGAAGTCCGGTCCATTGGAGAACTGCTGACCGCAAAGTCCGGGCATGGGCGACCACATCAGCAACACCGGTATAGTCGATAAACGCCTCATCGATGCTGTATATCTCCATATCCGGCACATGGAGCGCGATAATATCCATGACCCGGCGGCTCATGTCGCCATAGAGCGTGAAGTTGGCAGAGCGGACCTGAACATTCCGGTCCCTGATCTTGAAATACGGCTCGCCAAAGGGAATGCCCATGGCCCGCGCCTCTGCAGACCGGGCGATTACGCATCCATCATTGTTGGACAGAACGACCGTCGGCTTGCCCTGAAGTTCCGGCTGAAAGACCTGTTCGCACGAGGCATAGAAGTTATTGCAGTCCGCCAGGGCAAATGCCCTGTGATTATATAATGGGCGGTGAGCGCCCAGGGCGTACAGGTGTTTCATGATAGACTGCGGATGACGTTCTTGACGACGCCCCAGATTTCGGAGTTTTCCGGCATCATTACAGGACGATACTCTGTATGGTCCGGGGCTTCCGGAACAAGCCACCACGCCCCTTTCTGCCGTTTCAGGCGTTTCACCACCATGTCGCCGTCGCACACGGCGACGACGATCTGTCCGGAACGCGGGTTTATACTGCGATCCACAACCAGCAGATCCCCATCATATATCCCGGCGCCTGTCATGGACGGGCCGGAAACCCGGACTATGAATGTTGCTGCGGGGTGTTCGATGAGATCATTCAGGTCAAGCGTACCGTCTGCAAAGTCTTCTGCCGGGCTGGGGAATCCGGCAGGGACCGGCGACAGGATAACGGGCAGGTTAAGAGGCATACCGGCCACAGGCTGTCGTATTTCGTCAATGTTGCTTTTTAAGAACATAATGGGAACATACTGGAAAGCATTTCCCGTTTACAAGAAGTTTTATGTTTTGGCGACGAACGTAAAACGGCGACACCTGAAGGGGTGCCGCCGTTAAACTGTAGCTCAACAGTCGCTTGCCGAATGTCTATAATTTAAGTCAAACCGGGTTGAAATTCAAGAGGCCCACCCCGCCCCTGGCTAGGGAGGCCCGGAATTTGACCCGGCTCTGTTTTTGCTGATCGCTTCAGACGTGCGTCTGTAGCTCAACTGGATAGAGCAGTTGTTTGCCGAATGACAGGTTGCAGGTTCGAGTCCTGCCAGGCGCACTACTTTCTTTTTCCGGTCTTTCCAGTTTTCAACAAAAACAGAACCGCCTCAAATCAACCTGCTACGCAGGCCGGGCCGCTTTTTTGCCCCGATCCTTCGGACGGCCTCTGTTGACCATCTTTGTTCAGGGTCGATATTTCAGGTCTGAAAATCTTGTCCCTGTCGATGGTCGATGATGATCGGCTGGTCTTTTGACCTGTCTTTGGGATAGTGATTTGCCAAGGCAAATGCTTTTTCCCTTCAAGCTTAACCGGAGAAACGACGGTCTATATCAAGGTCGTTGTCCCGCCCTGCCCGCTCCGTTCGCTGTGCTCCCGTGTGGGTCGGGATACCGATCTGTGATCGCACCTCTCTTGATGACCGACGTTTTCCGGTCGTCGCCTCCTGATCCCTACGGGATTGAGTCAGGACGCTCGCCGCTTGGCAGAAAAGCATGTTTTTTGGATAGGAAAGGAAAATTTGAGATGTGGACACTTGAAGGGAAAGCTTACTTTTTGCCGGATGGCCTGACATGGGAAGGCATCGCCGCCGCCCGTAAAAAATGGGACATATCGCCGCGTTTTGCCGCGCTGGTGACGTGTCCGGGTGCGGTCGGTTGGGGTGTGCCCGGTATTGGTGATTATCAGACTGTGAAGGGGAATTGAGATGTTGAGGAATATTTCAGACAGTGAATATTTCACGTTCACCGACGCCAAGGATTTGCTGATCTGGCTTGAAGCCTTCAGGGAGACCGACCTTTCCGCCGTTTGCTTTAGACATGGTGAGGACGATCATTTGACGGTCCATTATGAAACCGAAGTTCTTTCCGATGGCTCAAAGGTCAATAACATCTCTATTGCGGGTCCGAGTATCGAACCGGCGTTGTTAATGGTTGATCGTATCGAAGACACCGAAAGCCGATTAACCGCCCTTCTGTCTCTGTTGGAGAGTGCCGACAGATCGGAGCCGGATGTTATCGAATTGATGTTCAACGCGCTTAAGGGTGCGCGGGACGATCTGACCAGACTGAAAGGTGGAAACCTTGAGCCGGTCGCACCGGCCAAGGATGAAAAACCGAGCCTGATAGTCACGGTCAAAGACGGGCAAGTGCAGGGAGCCAATAGCACGGCGGACGTTGATTGTCATCTGGTGGTGCTTGACCTGGACGGAGAACAAGGGAGCGCGGTAGGTGAAAGCGTCCTTGTTGAGCCCGCTAAAACCGAGGATCAAATCATTATCGACATCGCCGCCAGTTATAACCTTGAGGTCGAAGACTATCCCGAAACCAATCTGGACCGGGAAGACTGAAATGAAAATGTTTGAAGTCGTCTTGATTGGCTTTGATGGGGGCACAGATGCAACCGATCACCTCGTTAAGTGGGTTTGGGCTGATGACGAGGCGACGGCCAGGGCCGCCGCTTCCGCTGAGTGGGGAGAGCTTCCCGGCTTTACGGGTCACGCGGTCGGCTGGATTGCCGACCTGCGGGCCGAGTCGTTGAATATTTGAAGTGAGTTGAAACAGTGCTATATAATGGAAAGAGAGGAATTACTATGAGTTTGATGCTCGGAAAAACCTATGACGCCCTGCTATCCGCAGGAGCGCCCGAAGAAAAGGCACGAGACGCAAGCGAAGAGATTGCAGGCTTCGAGAGCCGGTTCAATCAGATTGAACGCGACCTTCACGTCCTGAAATGAATGGACGGGGTTTTGGTGGCTGGTGTCGCCAGTCTGACTGTTAAGGCGTTTTTCGTCTAACAACTCTGTCATTCAAACAATGGCTGATCCTCTAAATGGGAGGTGTGATATGGAAAACCATAATCAAACCGATTTTGGAACTGTGTTCGCAGGTTTCACGCTGGTGCTTCTGACGTTAATCGGTGCGTTGATTTCCGCAAAATTAGCTTATCACGCAGATGATGAATATAGCCGACCTGACCGCGATTTGATCGTTGGTGCTGCGAGAATTCCTTACAGCAAACCACTCGATTGCATGATGTTGACTGCCGGATCGATCCCCAACGACGCGATGTTATCGTGTCGGTTGACAAACGGTGGACACAGAATCGCGCTTCAAGGACTCGGGCAGGGTACGCCGCTGGAAAACGCGGTTAACGAGTATCGTCGCTATGTTGACGATTTCGGTGATTAACAGAACGGTTTTTTTTAATGGTGGCACAGAATGGCGGTTCCCTAACGGGTGCCGCCATTTTCATTTGCGCTCGCTGACCCGACTCGCCCAGCTCGCGATACGGAAGGCACGAAGATCTCTGTTCAGGGTCGATATTTCACGTCTGAAAATCTTATCCCTGCCGTTCTTCGGGCGACCAGGTTGTCAGACCGGCAAGCCGGTGAGGCGCTTCGTGTCGTTGCCAGGTGAAGAGGTTTAGGGCAACGATAACGGTTTCACGGCGGGCGCGAGCGCCGGTTACGCACTGAATCCGTGACCTTTCATCGAAATTACGGCCTCTCCGGGCGAGCTGGTCACCTTTGACCGGCCACAGGGGTGCCGAGGTTGGCCAGAGAGAGGCCGTTCAGGGCTTCGGCCCTCTATTCACCCACGGCTACGGTGCCGGTCGGGACCGGCATCTCAACGCCGTTCTTTCGCTCGATCCGGTTGCTTACTACGGCCACACGTCGCCGGCAACGCAACCGCATCGAGCTTGCGCGGAGCTGATCATCAGATCCTTGCCGGATCTCCGGACCTGGCTAACGCCAATCCTGCGATCTTGGTGGACACGGCCAAGGCCGTGACGTTGTGAGATTGAAATCTCAAGTGGACTTTACATCCAAGCTTAACCGAAGAAATGACCGCCTGAGAGACAAGCCCCCTGCCCTTCCTGCCCGCTCCGTTCGCTCACGCTCCCGTGTTGTCAGGGTGCCGCTCTATGAGCGCAGGAGGCCTGTCGGCGTTCATTTTTCGGTAGTCGCTCACTGACCGCTACGCGGTTTAACCGTTCCGCTCGCCGCTAGGCAGAAAGTCAAATGTGATTTGGGTAGAAAGGTTTTTTGAAATGAAGGTTTTAATCGGTTGTGAGCATAGCGGGATTGTTCGTGACGCATTTTTAGAGCGCGGACATGACGCATGGTCTTGTGATTTGTTGCCAAGTGACAAACCAAGCAATCGCCATATTCAGGACGATATCAGAAACGTTCTGGAAATTGATAATTGGGATTTGCTGGCGGTCATGCATCCTCCATGCACCCGTCTTTGTAACAGTGGTGTTCGCTGGCTGAAAACACCGCCACCCGGAAAAACACTTGCCCAGATGTGGAGCGAGCTGGACGAAGGCGCGGCGCTGTTCTCCGATTTACTGAACGCTGATATTCCACATATTGCCGTTGAAAATCCCGTCATGCACAAATACGCAAAGGAACGGATTGATAACTTTTTCCCTTTCAGTCAGTCCGTTCAACCGTGGCAATTCGGCACGGATCCAGACGGAACCGACAATGTAAAAAAACGCACCTGTCTCTGGCTGCGCAACCTTCCAAAACTCAAAGCTACCGGCACCCTCGACGGCTCAACGGCGCGTGATGAATGTCATAAAGCCGCACCGGGCGCTGATCGCTGGAAAATCCGCAGCCGCTTTTATCACGGTATTGCCGATGCAATGGCCGAGCAGTGGGGAGATTACGTCTCAAGCGTCGTCACACCCGCCGCCGCACCGATCACGACCACCAAAACACCCGAACAATTTTCTCTATTTGCAGCTTAAGGAGCCAGAACCATGATCAAGTCAGATGCCGCTAAACTTCTCAATCTCTCCGGCAACATCACTCCGGCAGACGTTAAACGCGCCTATGTCGCCGCCTGTAAGAAGTACCACCCGGACGTTAACCCGGGCGGGCTGGAAATGATGAAATTCATCAACGCTGCAAACGACGTTTTGAAGGATTTCACGGGCATGATTGATGCCGATCAGGCCGAGACCACCACCCAGGATTACCCGGAAGCCCTCAACGAGGCCCTTTCCGCCTTGTGTGGGCTTGCCGGGTTGAGTTTCGAGATTTGTGGCGCGTTGTTGTGGATGTCCGGGAACACGCGAGTGCATATGGAGGCGATTAAGGCCGCAGGGTGCAAATGGGCGTCCAAGAAAAAACTCTGGTTTTTCCGCCCGGACGACTACCGCAGCAGCAACCGTAAAGAAAAATCAATGGACGATATCCGTGACAAATGGGGCAGCTCGCGCCCCGATTTTCGCACCCGTCCAGCAATCAAAGGTGCGGCATGACCGACCGGGCCTTAAAGCTCGCTCAAACCGTTGCGCCCCGACTGGACGGGGCGTGGCGGTTCAATCGGCTGGCTTCAGCAAACCACCAATGGAACTATTTTGTATTGACCGACGACACGACGCCGGGACGGCAAATCGAGATAGCGCCCTACACAAAATATGGAGATCAACGTTTGGAGATTTTCGGACGGCTTGACCGTCTCGGGGCTCATTCGCAGCGATCCCAGACAATCACCGTTGCGCAAAACCGCTCGCCTCACTCAATCGCCGCCGACATTAACCGGCGTTTGTTGCCCGGCTATTTGGACGACTGGATAGAGCGCGAGGCCTACATCGAAAAGAGCGGGCGCGAGTCGACCGAACACGGCCAGAAAATCGGTCTGTTGCGCCGCGTTGCGCCTGAGTTGCGGGCCTCGCACTGGCGCGAGATCGACGACACCACAACAGATTTCAGGTTTCAGTATGGCAGCGTCCAGATGTGGCGGAGCTATCACAAAACAACCGTCACCCTCGACTTGAGTTTCGCGGAAACGCTTCAGGTTTTGCATTTCGTCAATGAAATGAAGGAGAAAAACAATGCTTTGAACCCTGCAGGAATTCGCCGGAGTGCTGATCATTCTCGGGATTTGCGTCTACGGCTTGCCGCTCGTGGTCAGCCTGTTCAATTGATCAGGGGCGGCAGCGCATGAAAACCGTTCTTTCAGCAGGAAAGCGGCCAGTAACCGTGTGGTACACGCCACTCTCCCCGCGAGACGGAAGGCCCGAAGATCTTTCTTCAGGGTCGATATTTCATGCTGAAGATCTTATCCCTGCCGATCTTCGAGCGACCAGGTTGTTAAGAGGAGTTTCTGACCCTTCAATGGTGAAACCCGCTCTCTCGTTCTTATGGGGAGGATCGAGCGGGTTATATTGACCGCTGATGTGCAGATAGGAGCCCACAATTTCAGGGAGGCAATTTGGCAAGGGATGACCCAACTCGGACATTCCTCGATGCGATTTAGGATATTAATCCGTCCAGTCACACGCTAGCTTTTGTGTAAATGGGCCCATACCCGGGCCAGTTCCTTGCAGATCCTTCGGGCCTGGGAAGCCCGAGCCCTTCGGATCGGGGAGCGTGATAAGGATACCGAACGCTCACAAAAAAAGGCGATTTAACACCGCCTTTTTTCATAACCATCAAACACTCTACGCAACCTCCAGAACCTTCTCAACAACATCCGGTTCCTTATCAATAATCGCTAATAAAATACGCGCCGCGCCTGCTGGTCGTCTTGTTTGTTGTTCCCAATGTCTCAACGTTCCGATTGGAAACCCGTATTTAAGTGCAAACTCTTCTTGACTTAATGACTGGTTTTTCCTGATTGCCTTAACGTCAATATCATCAGGGACCACGACTTGTGTAACTCGTCCTTCTGTTGTTTCGCTCTTTGCGATGGAAACTGCTTCTTCTATTCCCCGCAAAATCTTGTTCATCGGTTTATCTCCAAGTTAGGTCCAACCCTTGAAGGTAATTACCCCGCTTTCCGCCTGTATTGGTCAACCAAACTTCCCAGAAGCTTCTTAAGATCGCTTTTTTCTCTGGCTGACAAATTAATTTTCTCGTTTTTGGCGTAAGCAGCCAGGGTGAATAGTGGGATATCATCATTATAATAATAATAGATAACCCGCGCTCCGCCCCGTTTACCTTTACCTTTCGCGCCCCACCGCAATTTTCTGACTCCGCCAGTATTCGGGATCAAATCCCCCGATTCCGGATTATTAGCCAGATAATCTACGAGTTGCGCTGCCTCGCCTTCATTTAGTACGCCTTCGATATCATCGAGATATCCAGGCGTTTCTATCACTGTCATATACATAGTTAAATTCCGAATTTATGGGGTGGATCAACATCCTATTGGTTTGCATTAAATGTCTCCCTGTTTGATTTTTCGGATAATGTTTATATTCGGATACTACGCCAGTGGGTTAGTAGCGTCAATATATAACTACGCCATTGGGTTAGTTCTTTTACGCTATCCGATTTACTTTTTGTTGTTCACAAAAATCATTCATTATTTCTATCAGTCGGCAATTGTCAGAGCGCCGGACGCGGCTGAAGCCGCGACGTTGTGTCGATAAATCTCAAGTGGACTTTTCATCCAAGCTTAGCGGAAGAAATGCCTGCCTGAGCCAAGTCCCCTGCCCCTCCTGCCCGCTCCTTCGCTGCGCTCCCGAGTTGTCGGGGGTTCCGTCTGCGACGGCAGGTGACTTGTCGGCATTCATTTTCCCGCAGTCGCTCACTCACGGCTTCGCCGTTTAGGTAAGCTCCCAAGGCGTGCCAGACATATGCATAAGAACCGAATCAAAATTTCGCAGAAAAATGCATGATTCGTAACGGCTCCTTCTGGCACGGCAGAGCCTAAAATCGCTCCCTCAGATTCCGTCTGAAACCCAAGGGGAGTGCAGACATTCTAAGATCAGATTCGGATTTTTCGCAAATGTTGACCGCTAGTGTGCCGACAAAAGACGGTTTTTCCAGGAGGCCGTTTCGACGGAACGTGACCCGAAGTCGCCTATCTGGAATGGGTGAAAATCGTGAAACAAGACGATTTCGAATGCTCTCCGTGGTATAATGTTTCGGACAGACCGCAGAGACACCCGGAGCTCTGCGGCTTCTCCAATAATCATATATGAGGCTATGGGTTCACTAGGGTAACACAAGATTTGCATCGTTTGCTTCTCAAGGAAATTACGGGTGAAGATGAAGGGCAAGATGTTGACTGCGCGAAAACTTCTGGCATTGGTGTTCCTTCTGGGTGCCTTGGGTGTTCTTGGTCCGGCAAGCATCGCAATGTCCCAAGACAGGACCGGGCTGACCAAACTTCCCGTCGATCATTCACTCAACCTCCGAAACTGGCACCATGATGATAAGCGGGTCTCGGCCTACAGCGGTGGCATGGAGAATCTGTTTGATTTCCATGTGGTAAAAAAAGGACCTATCGCCTCGGCCTTGCCGATTGCGACGGACCATCCGCTCCCCGTTGGCCGCATCGATAAGTATCTGGCGGGCAATCGTGTGATGGGGTTAATGATTATAAAAGACGGCGAAATAGTTCTGGAACGCTATCAGTTCGGGAAAACCGCCTCACATCGCTTCCAGTCGAAATCCATGGTTAAATCGGTTGTCTCGCTACTCATCGGCATCGCTATGGAAGAAGGAAAAATTGCGTCGATCGACGATTTGGCCAAAGGCTACCTTCCTGAACTCGAAGATCATCCCTATGGCAACACATCCATCCGACATCTGCTGCAAATGTCTTCGGGCATCGAATTTACGGAGATGAATTTCAAAGGAGATCCCGGTTCACGCGATGTAAGTGAACTGGAGAGAGCGTCATGGAGAGGGCACGGCCCGGGCGGGGTCAACACGGTGATGCCTTTTCAGAACAATCGACGCATCTCTGAGCCAGGAACCAAGTTTCAATATGCCTCAGCCGAGACCCAGGTTCTGGGTTTAATACTTCGAAAAGCCGTTGGGAAATCGCTTTCGGACTACTTGAGTGAAAAAATATGGCAGCCCATGGGTGCCGAAGCCGGCGCGACCTGGTGGATAGACCGAAGTGGCCATGAACCCTCCTATGATGGATTGGGTGCGACCTTGCGCGACTATGCCAGACTGGGAAACCTTCTTGCCCATGACGGCGCAGTTGACGGCGTGCAAATCGTTCCGAAGAAATGGGTGCTCGAAGCCACGCAACCGACTCCCGGTTATCCTCACCTGAAACCCAATTTTGCCACTTCCTACATGGGATACGGTTATCAGTTTTGGGTGATGCCAACACAGCGTCGCCAGTTCGCCATGCTTGGGGCGCAAGGACAGGCGGTTTTCGTGGATCCGGAGCTTAAATTGGTAGTGGTCCAGAGTGCAGCATTCAGACGGGGCGCTAGCATGCGAAAAACGCATGGTCTTTGGCGGCGCATTGTTGAGACTTATCAACGTTGAACAAGAGGGCTTAGACAAAATCGCCCAACACATTGTGGGAAGGTGGAAATGTCGGCTCTTGGCACGTTTCTGCCGGAAATGAGTAAACCAAATTTCGACTGGTTTGTCGCGGATTGTGTTGCAAAACTCTTTTTTTGTTGGTGCTTCAAGAATTTCAACGCCATGGAGAAGTATTTCAAAATTTTGGCTGGGGGGATTGCCAACAGATCGGTTTCTCACTGTGTGGAGCCCTGAATTGCGTATACAGGCAATATAATTTCAATTTCTGGCGAAGTCGGCTTTTGGTGAAAATTTTGGTCGTCACTAATTTAGAGTTTTGCAACACAATCTCGCGTACAGCAGTCATAATCGGTCGCGTACAGCCCGGTAACGCGCGAAACGTTCACAAATGTTCCAGAAGTTGGCCGTTTCCGCAGCTATAAGCCGATTCCCCCGTATAAGAGAGGACGACCTCTGTTCACCTACGGCTGCGTTGCCGGTCAGGACCGGCATCTTAATGCCGTTCTTTCACCTCAGGGAGGTCCGTTCCGGATCGCTCTGAGGCTTGCGCGGATCTGCAGTCAGATCCTTGCCCTATCGAATGACACGGCCAGGGGCCGTGACGTTGTATCGATAAGTCTCAAGTGGACTTTATATCCAAGCTTAACCGAAGAAATGCCCGCCTGAGCAACAAGCCCCCTGCCCTTCCCGCCCGCTCCATTCGCTGACGCTCCCGTGTGGTCAGGGTGCCGCTCTGCGAGCGCAGGGAGCCTGTCGGCGTTCATTTTCCGGTCGTCGCTCACTGACCGCTACGCGGTTTAACCGTTCCGCTCGCCGCTCGGCAGAAAGTCAAATGTGATTTGGGTAGAAAGGTTTTTTGAAATGGCAAAACTGACAAAACAGCAGGTTAAAGACCACGAAACCGCTTGTGGTCTCCTGACAAAAGACACGCTGACGCTTGAGGACAAGGATTTCATATTCACCCACTGGCACGAAGGCGCCACCAACATGAACGGCAAAGCCGGGGCGTTCTTTACGCCGTTGGCTATGGCTTTCGATATGGCTTTCGACATTTCCGGAAAACGGGTGATCGATCTCTGCGCCGGTATTGGCGTTCTCTCCTATGCCGTCCAGATTCGCGCCGTACATGGTTACGCCGATGGCAAAGCGCCCGAAATCGTATGCGTTGAGAAGAACCCGGAATATGTGGAGGTCGGTAAAAAGCTGGTTCCGGAAGCGATCTGGATATGTGGCGACGTGACAGACCCGGTTTTGATGGCTTCTCTAGGTCATTTCGATTGCGCCTATGGAAACCCGCCATTCGGCACCATCAAGGGCAGCACCAAGGCTCCGCGCAGCAGCAGCGCCGATTTTGAATATAAGGTAATGGACATTGCAAGCGATCTTGCAGACACCGGCACATTTATCATTCCGCAACACTCCGCATCGTTTCGCTATTCCGGACAACGCCAACACAGCGACGGGAACACCGAGAAGTCAGATCGCTTTACCGCTCAAACGGGAATCACGATGAATTGCGGAACCGGCGTTGATACGGCCTATCACCTCGACGACTGGAAAGACGTTAAACCGCTTTGTGAAATCGTCTGTTGTGATTTTGAAGAAGCCCGCGCCGCCCGTCGGCCTAAACCCGCCGCGCCACGTCCGGCACCGATCCGGACACCGGCACCGATAGCCGCTGAACCCGAACAGCTTTCATTCCTCATTGACGCCGCGTGAAGGGGTGGAGCCGTGAAACAACTCCCCTTCCCTTTTTATGATGGTGACATCGCCGAGCTGAAGCGCATCGGCCATACGTTGATGATGCCTGCTCAAGGCAAGGCACCACTTGGCCTGGAAGAGATTACCGGGATTTCGGCGCAACATACGAAAGCGGCTTAATCACAGCACCACCAGCCCCCGACACTAACTGATTAACTCCGGTTCTTTCAGTCATTCGTCTGTCTTCCCCAGACCTAGCCGAATTTCTCCGGTCTTTATTTTCCTTGAGAACATTGATTGCCTGGTCGTGATCAAGCATGGAAAGAATGTTTTTGGTCGCCCCACCCAATTTTTTACGCCCAGCAGGCAACAATGAAAATACGACAACCAAACGCGATGCGCCGTTTTTATCTTTTCGGCGACCGTTAATAGCTGACACCCATTCGTGGTTTTGTAGATTTTTTAACGTCGCGTGTACGGCTGGTGACACCACCGTTTCGCCAGTGTTTTCCTTCAACTCCTCAACGATCTCCGCCGCACTCAACGGCCCACTCTGTTCCAAGGCCAACATAATCAGCATAGGAAACCCGTTCATGAATATTCGTGGTGACTGTTTTGACAAGGCCTTCCCTCTTCTACATTCTTATTGTTTTGTGGGGTTACATTTTCCTGTACGCGCTACTTAAGCAAGCAATCGCGCGAATTTTAGACAACAAGATCACGACTGAATCCTTATCTGAAAAAGACCACAAAACCGGTCTAAACCCCTCATATTCGGTCTTGACAAGCTCATGGTACTACAATCACGAATTGCACCATTTAAGGGCACTGATCTCGCGATCCAGACAACGAACAGACCAACGCCAGCGCCTTAACGACACCGGCTTGCCCACGTTCTGACAAGGAATAAAATGCTGTTACGCGGGAACGCCCACGCTCAACTCTTGAAATTACATCGCCATCCTTAACGGCTCTTTGCAGAGTTGACCGAACGCTACGAACATCGATCTCAATACCACTTGCTTCCTGCAGTCTTGAGGCTATGCCCTGATTGCTCATACCCGTCTCGCACTGGTTCAAGATCGTCAACGTCAAAAACTTGAGTCCAGGCAGGAACTTTTTGGTATTCATGCCCGGCCTCCGTCAATCAGCTTGAGGGGAGGTTCCTCGCTCAGACAAATAGCCTCAACTTCTCGCGCGTTGGCGAGCGACAGCATTTCACGCAAAAACTTTTCGCGGGCCTCAAGCCCCTGCTCTGAAATGCGAATGACCGAAACGCGCCTATTTGTTCCAGATGCACCAGCGCCGCGAACAGCATCAATTTCAACCAGTCCCCTACTGCACAGGCGCAACGCGGCAGTGTGAACACTTTCGACCTTAACCACTTTGCCAGTTGATTGAAAAATCTGCGATACGATTGCCTGGGTGGTCGCCTTCTCCCCTAGCCTCTTGGCAGCAGACAGAACCATCATCGATAGGCCGTTTAAAAAAATCTGAGTGTTTGAGCTCATTTCCGCCCCC